>NZ_JBJXIB010000075.1:0-29150 GCF_046115965.1 Janthinobacterium sp. CG_23.3
CCCCCCCCCCCCCCCCCCCCCCCCCCCCCCCCCCCCCCCCCCCCCCCCCCCCCCCCCCCCCCCCCCCCCCCCCCCCCCCCCCCCCCCCCCCCCGGACCGACCGCCGCACCAATCGCTGCAGGAGGCATGTTTTGACTTACCTCATTGATCGTCGTTTGCAAAGCAAGAACAAGTCCGCGGTCAACCGCGAGCGTTTCTTGCGTCGTTACAAGAGTCAAATCAAGGATGCGGTGGGGCGCGCCATCAAGGGCCGTTCGATCACCGACATTGAAAACGGCGAGAAGGTCTCGATCCCCGTCAAGGACGTCGGCGAGCCCTCGTTCGGCCACGCCCACGGCGGCGTGTGGGAAACCATCAATCCCGGCAACAAGGAATACCAGAAGGGCGACCAGGTCGCCCGGCCCAAGGGCGGCGCCGGCGCCGGCCGCGGCAAGGCCGGCAATAGCGACCAGCTGACCGAGGACGACTTCATCTTCGAGCTGTCGCGCGAAGAGTTCATGAACTACTTCTTCGAGGACCTGGAACTGCCGCACATGGTCAAGACCCAGTTGACCGCGACCACCGAGTTCAAGAACCAGCGCGCCGGCTACAATATGTCGGGCACGCCGTCCAACATCCACGTGCTGCGCTCGCTGCGCGGGGCGCTCGGGCGGCGCATCGCCGTCGGCGGCAGCTCGCGCAAACGGGTCATCGAGGCCGAGCGCGAACTGGCCGAGATCGTGCTGCTGGGCGCCCCCGACGACGACGAGCGCGTGCTCGAGCTGCGCCGCCTGATCCACCACCTGCACACGCGCCTGCTGGCGATCCCCTTCATCGACCCGTTCGACCTGCGCTACAGCAACCGCATCAAGGTGCCCAAGCCGATGACGCAGGCGGTGATGTTTTGCATCATGGACGTCTCCGGTTCGATGGACGAAAGCCGCAAGGACACCGCCAAGCGCTTCTTCATCCTGCTCTACCTGTTCCTCAAGCGCGCCTACGACAAGATCGAGGTGGTGTTCATCCGCCACCACACGGCGGCGGCCGAGGTCGACGAGAACGAATTCTTCAACTCGCGCGAGTCGGGCGGCACCGTGGTCTCGTCGGCGCTGCACCTGCTCAACGGCATCCTCGAGGAACGCTACGGCGTCGGCCAGTGGAACAGCTACGTGGCGCAGGCCTCGGACGGCGACAACTGGGACAACGACTCGGTGCTGTGCCGCCAGTTGTTGATCAACACCATCCTGCCGAAGGTGCAGTACTACACCTACGTCGAGATCACCGACGGCCCGCAGCAAAACCTGTGGGAGCAATACACCCAGGTGCACGACCACCACCCGCACTTCGCCATGCAGAAAATCGTCACGCCGGCCGACATCTATCCGGTGTTCCGCGAACTGTTCAAGAAGCAGGTCAAATAATGAACATGATGACAAAGAAACCGCCGCACCCGCGCGCCCTGCCCGAGCAGTCCGAATGGACCTTCGAGCTGATCGAGCAGGCGCACGACGAAATCCGCCGCGTCGCCGCCGGTTTCGGCCTCGACACCTATCCGAACCAGCTGGAAATCATCACCGCCGAGCAGATGATGGACGCCTACACCTCGGTCGGCATGCCGGTCTCGTACAACCACTGGTCGTTCGGCAAGCACTTCCTGTCGACCGAAAAAAGCTACAAGCGCGGCCAAATGGGCCTGGCCTACGAGATCGTCATCAATTCCAACCCCTGCATCGCCTACCTGATGGAGGAAAACAGCCTGACCATGCAGGCGCTGGTGATCGCCCACGCGGCCTACGGCCACAACTCCTTCTTCAAGGGCAATTACCTGTTCCGCACCTGGACCGACGCCGAGGCGATCATCGACTACATGGTCTTCGCCAAGAACTACATCAGCGAATGCGAACAGCGCCACGGCGTCGACGCCGTCGAAACCCTGCTCGACTCCTGCCACGCGATCCAAAACTACGGCGTCGACCGCTACAAGCGCCCGGCCAAGCTATCGATGGCCCAGGAAAACGCCAAGCAAAAGGAGCGCGAGGCCTACGTGCAGTCGCAAATCAACGAACTGTGGCGCACCGTGCCGCGGCGCGACGAGGAGGAGGTCAGCAAGGCGGCGCCGCGCTTCCCCCCCGAGCCCGAGGAAAACCTGCTGTACTTCATCGAAAAATACGCGCCGCTGCTGGAGCCGTGGCAGCGCGAGATGGTGCGCATCGTGCGCAAGATTTCGCAATATTTCTACCCGCAGCGCCAGACCCAGGTGATGAATGAGGGCTGGGCCACGTTTTGGCACTACACCATCCTCAACAAGTTGTACGACGAGGGCGTGGTGCGCGACGGCTTCATGATGGAGTTCCTAAAGAGCCACACCAACGTGGTCTACCAGCCGCCCGTCACCAGTCCCTACTACAGCGGCATCAACCCGTACGCGCTGGGTTTCGCGATGATGACGGACATCCGCCGCATCTGCGAACACCCGACCGACGAGGACCGCGTGTGGTTCCCCGACATCGCCGGTAGCGACTGGCAAAAGACGCTCGACTTCGCCATGCGCAACTTCAAGGACGAGAGCTTCATCGCCCAGTACCTGTCGCCCAAGCTGATCCGCGAGTTCCACTTCTTCGCCGTGCTCGACGACGACAAGAACGAAAAGCTGGCGATTTCGGCGATCCACGACGAGGCCGGCTACCGCTACGTGCGCCAACAGTTGGCCGAGCAGTACAACCTGGGCAACCGCGAGCCGAACATCCAGGTCTGGTCGGTCAACACCCGCGACGACCGCGCGCTGACGCTGCGCCACACGCAGTTCCAGCGCCGGCCGCTGAGCCAGCAGGCCGAGGAGGTGCTCAAGCACGTGGCGCGGTTGTGGGGCTTCGATGTCCACCTCGACACCGTCGACCCGAACGGCAACGTGCTCAGCACCATCGATTGCAAGCGCGAAAAGCGCGCCCGCAACGCCTAGCCCCGCCCCCGCATAGATAAACGCTATATCTATATATATGCGGGCCGGCAACGCCGCCAATCAAACCGAGGCACGGAGCAGGGGCCGGACCCACGGGGTCCGGCCCCGGTTTTACGCCTCTGGTTTGCCGGTTTCGCCACCGCCCCCCTGCCGAACGCCGCCGCCGGTTTGACTTTACGCAAACAAACCGACGATTCCCCGGCGCCGTTTGCCCCGCCGAGGCGCCAACGGCGCCCGCGCCGCGCGCCGAGCGGCCGCCACGCCCGCCCCCGTTTATACAGTGGGCGACGCGGTCCGCCGCCCTTTTCGGCCGCGACACCACCCCCGCGCACGCTCATCCGTGCAAATTAAGCATTATTTTTGTCATACGAGTATAGTCAAGCACAGTAGCAAACTGTATCAATTCGACCGAAAAAGTTAATGAAATGCAATAAATGCCACAGAATTTGACGGCCATCCGGCCACTTATCGGCAAATTAAATTCTGCTATTTGAAGGCATGGAAGAACTTACTGGCTTTAGCACCAAAGTGGTACCAATTTGTTGTCAATTGATCTATTTATTTCCACCAGAAAGCCTTGTCAAAGCAGCGCCAAAACACGGCCGGAAGCCCTGAAACCATGCGAAATTTAACCGGTTTTAGACGTTAAAATTCTATGTAAAATAAAGTATTCGTATGTATAATTCGCCGACGTCCCGGATGGCGACAGCAGCATTTTGGCGTCATTTAGGGGTTCAGTTGCAACAAAAGAGTTGGTATTGGAGAAAGCAGGCATGAATTTTTCGAACGAGAAGAGTACCGGGAAAAACTTTACAGGAATCACTGTAGTTATCCTGCTGCATGCCCTGGTCGCCTACGGGATCGTAACCGGCTTGGGTAAGCGTATGGTCGCAAAAATGACTGACGCTGTGGAGACCACAATTATCGAGGAAGTCAAACCGCCTCCGCCGAAAGACCTTCCACCGCCACCGCCACCGCCGGAAATGAAAGCGCCCCCGCCGCCATTCATTCCGCCAGTCGAAGTGAACGTACAGCAACCACCGCCGCAACAGAACGTGATCGCCGTCACCTCCACGGCCAAGCCAGCTACCACCGAGCTGGCCCGTCCCGCGCCACCCGCGGCGCCGGCAGCCCCCCCGGGCCCGGCCAAAGGGGTGACCGTTGCAGCCGTCGCCGACATGAATACCTGCGCCAAGCCAGAGTATCCAAAGTCGTCGGCCCGCAACGAAGAGACCGGCACCGTGACGTTGTCGTTCTTAATTGGAGTCGATGGACGCGTTGCAGATTCCAAGATTGCAAAGTCGAGCGGTTTCCGCGATTTGGATAAAGCCGCCGTGAATGCGATCGGCAAATGCAAATTCAAGCCGGGCATGGTCGACGGCAAGCCGGAACAAGCCTGGATGCAAATGCAATACGTTTGGAACCTGGAATAAACCCGGGATAGCGGTATAGTCCCACACTGAGATTTCGTTGCCATTACGTTCAGCGATCTGATTATTTTAAATTTTTGGAGGAAGCATGTTTAAGAATACCCGTCTGTCCGCTTTTTTTGCCGCGGTTCTGCTGTCCGTGAGCGCCGCCATGGTCGCCGCACCAGCCTTCGCCGACGCGCCAGCATCGGCAGCCGCCTCGGCTCCAGCAGCAGCGCCGGTTGACGCCGCGGCGGCAGCGCCCGCGCCGGCCGCGGTAGAAGGTGCAAAAGCGCCGGCGACCGAAGAAGTGCACAACCCGTTCGGTCCTGAAGCGGTATGGAACGAAGGCGGTTTCGTGCCGCGCGCCACGCTGATCCTGTTGTCGCTGATGTCGATCGGTAGCTGGTACATCATCGTCACCAAGCTGATCGACCAAATGAAAATTTTCAAACAATCGAAAGAGACCTCGGCCAAGTTCTGGAAAGCGCCGTCGATCGCCGCCGGTTCGGCCATGCTGAAAGAAGGCAGCCCGTTCCGCTTCATCGCCGAAACCGGCACCAAGGCAACGGCCCACCATGACGGCGCCCTGCTGGAACAAATCGACCTGTCGACCTGGGTGACGATGTCGATCCAGCGCGCCGTCGAAAAAGTCCAGTCGCGTTTGCAAGACGGCCTGTCGTTCCTGGCTACCGTTGGTTCGACCGCACCGTTCATCGGTCTGTTCGGTACCGTTTGGGGTATCTACGGCGCGCTGACCAACATCGGTATGACCGGTAACGCGTCGATCGACAAGGTCGCCGGCCCGGTCGGCGAAGCGCTGATCATGACCGCCTTCGGCCTGTTCGTCGCCGTTCCTGCTGTTCTGGGTTACAACTGGTTGGTTCGCCGCAACAAATCGGCCATGGAAGACGTGCGCTCGTTCAGCGCCGACGTCCACTCGGTACTGATCTCCGGCGCCATGTCGACCAGCGAAGCTGGCCGCGCTGCCGGCGCTAAAAAGATTGGATAAGAATCATGTCGATGTCAGTCGGCTCCGATAGCGGAGAAGAAGACCAAGTCATGTCCGAAATCAACACGACGCCGCTCGTCGACATCATGTTGGTTTTGCTGATCATTTTCTTGATTACGAGCCCCGTTGTGCTCAAGCTGCAGAAGATCACGCTGCCGCCGGAAATCAACCAGGCGTTGAAACCAAAACCCACCAACATCAACATCGTCGTCAACAAGGATGGTGAGATTTACTACAACCAGACGAAAATGCGGGATACGAATGCCCTGTTCGATATGTTGAAGGTTGAGTCGGTGAAGTCGCCGCAGCCGGAAGTGCACGTTCGTGGCGACCAGGACACGCGCTACGAGTTCATCGGCAAGGTTATCTTCACTACTCAGCGGGCTGGAATCCAAAAGGTCGGCTTCATTACCGAGCCGCCTGACAAGGCCTAACAGCGACAGCGGCCCCCGGCGCGTCTTGCCGGGGGCCCTGCCCAGCCTTGGGGCTGGCAATACGGGCCCCACAGCCAGTTGGACTTCTTAAAAGGAAACACCATGAGTATGAATGTCGGTTCGGGCAGCAGCAGCAACGCTGATCCGGAACCAATGATGGAAATGAACATGACGCCCCTCATCGACGTGATGCTGGTGTTGATTATCATGTTGATCATCACGATTCCTAAGCAAAACCACTCGGTGAACTTGAACATGCCGGTCGGCACCCCGCCGCCACCGACCAAGGAACCCGTGGTCGTGACGATCGACGTCGACTTCGACGGCACCATCCTGTGGGACAACCAGGTGATCCCCGATCGCCCGTCGCTGGAAGCAAAGCTGAACAGCGTGGCCGCGCAAGCGGACCAGCCGGAAGTGCATCTGCGTCCGAACAAACTGGTGTCGTACAAGGTCGTGGCCGGCGTGATGGCGTCCGCGCAGCGTCTGGGCGTGACCAAAATCGGTCTGGTCGGCAACGAACAGTTCCAATAAGCGTTCTGTCAGGATCTCTTATTTATTTACACGACACGGCAGGGTAACCCTGCCGTGTCGCATTCCACGAAAGAATTCCAATGTCCAAGTTTCGTCTCGCTCATCTCGGCCTGGTAATGGCCGCCATTGGTTTCACCGCAGCCACCCCTATGCTGGGCCTGGGCCCGGTCGCCTTCGCCGCCGACACGGTGCGCGCGGAAGTGGGCAAACCGCTGCAGGAAGCGCAACGACTGGTATCGTCGGGCAAGAACAAGGAAGCGCTCGCGAAACTGCGCGAAGCCGATAACGTCGGCGGCAAGACCGCCTTCGAGACTTACCAGATCGAGCGCGTGCGCGCCTCGGCCGCCGCCGCCTCGGGCGACAACGACGCCGCCATCAAGGCCTTTGAATTCGTCATCAACTCCGGCCGCCTGTCCGCCGCCGAAGCGCCCAAGTTCACCCAAGGCCTGGCCGGCATGTACTACCGCGCCAAGGACTGGCCGAAAGCCATCACCTGGATCAACCGTTCGCTGAAGGACGGCGAGAACGCGCAAATGCGCGAACTGCTGATCCAGACCTACTACGTCAGCGGCAACTACGCGGCCGCGGCCAAGGAATTGCAAGGCAGCGGACGCGGCGCCTCCGAAGCCCAGTTGCAAATGCTCGCCAACATCCAGCTCAAGCAGGGCGACAAGGCCGGCTACGTTAACACGCTGGAAAAACTCGCCGGCGGCTATCCGAAGACCAGCTACTGGGCCGATCTGCTGAACCGCGTGACCGGCAAGCCGGGCTTCTCCGAGCGCCTGTCGCTGGACGTGTGGCGCCTGAAACTGGTCAACGGCCTGCTCGGCAAGCCGGGTGAGTACATGGAAATGTCGCAACTGGCGCTGCAGGCGGGCAATCCGGCCGAGGCGCTGAAGATCGTCGACCTGGGCTACAAAAAGGCCGTGCTGGGCACCGGCACCGACGCCCCGCGCCACCAGCGCCTGAAAGACCTGGCCGTCAAAACGCTGGCCGACAACGCCAAGAACGCCGCCGCCGCGGAAGCCGAACTGCTCAAGAACAAGGACGCCGACGGCCTGGCCTCCCTGGGCTTTGCGCAAGTCAGCAACGGCGAGGCCGAAAAAGGCCTGGCGCTGATGAACCAGGCGCTCAAAATGGGCGGCCTGAAGCACGCCGACGAAGTCAAGCTGCACCTGGGCATCGCCTATTTGAACGCCGGCAAGAAATCCAACGCGCTGTCGACGTTCAAAACCGTGCAGGGCACGGACGGCGCCGCCGACCTGGCGCGCTACTGGGTGCTCAACACCAACCACCCGATGTAAAAGCCAACCGGGACAGACCACGTTTTTCGAGAAACTTTCTCGGAAATCGTGGTCTGTCCCCGGTTTAAAACGCCGCCCGCGTCCCCGCCGGCGGCGTTTTTTATCGTTTTGCCAGGCCGAATCGGGCGGCAAAAGCCGTTGCTGGTGTGAATCGCGCCAACTGTCCGTATAATCCTTCATTTGATCCACCATTTACCGATAGTATTTCACCAAGATTCCTATGAAGGTATTCCGCGGACTTCCCAACGCGCAGGCGCGAGCGCCCTGCGCACTGACGATCGGCAACTTTGACGGCGTCCACGTCGGCCACCAGGCTTTGCTGGCGCGCGTGCGCACGGCCGCCGACAGCCTGGGCCTGGAGGCGGCAGTGATGACGTTCGAGCCGCACCCGCGCGAGTTCTTCGCCGAGCGCGCCGGCGACCTGTCGAAGGCGCCGCCGCGCATCGCCAACCTGCGCGACAAGATGCAGTCCTTGTCCGACGCCGGCGCCGACCGCGTCATCGTCGAGCATTTCAGCGCCCACTTCTCGGCGCTGACGCCGCAGGAGTTCACCGAAAAGGTGCTGGTCGACGGCTTGCACGTGAAATGGCTGATGGTCGGCGACGACTTCTGCTACGGCGCCCGGCGCGCCGGCAACGTCGCCATGCTGCACGAGGCCGGCCGCCACTACGGCTTCCACGTCGAAACGCTGCCGACGGTGATGAACAACAGCCAGCGCATCTCCTCGTCGGCGGTGCGCGCCGCGCTGGCGGCGGGCGACTTCGTCCACGCCGAGCAGTTGCTGGGCCATCCGTACGCCATGTCCGGCCATGTGATCCACGGCCAGAAGCTCGGCCGCACGCTCGGCTTCCCGACGCTGAACCTGCGCGTGGCGCACCGCCCGGCGCTGGCCGGCATCTTCATCGTCCAGGTGCACGGCCTGGCCGCGCAGCCGCTGCCGGCCGTCGCCAGCCTGGGCGTGCGCCCGACCGTCGACGACGGCGGCCGGGTGCTGCTGGAGGTGCACCTGTTCGACTTCGCCCAGTCCTGCTACGGCAAGCTGGTGCGGGTGGAATTCCTGGAAAAGCTGCGCGACGAGGAGAAATACGCCGACCTGCCGACCCTGACCGACGCCATCACGCGCGACGCCGACGCCGCCCGCGCCTATTTCGCGCGCCGCGGCGGCGCCATCACCGCGACCGACCGAATTTGACGCTCACTCGTTCGCGCGGAGCCGCGCCACCGTCCAGCACCGCGCATTGACGCCGCGCATTGACATTGATACACCGACACACCGATATTCATCTGAAGAAAAAATATGTCCGATAACAGCACCCCCGTCACGCCGAAACAGCAAAAATCCAAGAAGCCCGAAAGCAAATACCCGGTCAACATGACCGAAACGCCGTTCCCGATGCGCGGCGACATGGCCAAGCGCGAGCCGCAATGGGTCCAGCAATGGCAGGACAAGAAAATCTACCAGCGCATCCGCAAGGCCGCCGCCGGCCGCCCCAAATTCATCCTGCACGACGGCCCGCCGTACGCCAACGGCGACATCCACATCGGCCACGCGGTCAACAAGATCCTCAAGGACATGGTGGTCAAGGCCCGCACCATGGCCGGCTTCGACGCGCCCTACGTGCCGGGCTGGGACTGCCACGGCATGCCGATCGAGATCCAGATCGAAAAACTGCACGGCAAGAACCTGCCGACCGCCGACGTGCTGACCAAGGCGCGCGCCTACGCCACCGAGCAGGTGGCGCGCCAGAAGGCCGGCTTCATCCGCCTGGGCGTGCTGGGCGAGTGGGACAACCCCTACCTGACCATGGCGCACGGCAACGAAGCCGACGAGCTGCGCGCCCTCGGCAAGCTGCTGGAAAAGGGCTATGTCTACCGCGGCCTGAAGCCGGTCAACTGGTGCTTCGACTGCGCCTCGGCGCTGGCCGAGGCCGAAGTCGAATACCAGGACAAGCGCGACCCGGCCGTCGACGTCGGCTTCTCCTTCGCCGAACCGGCCAAGCTGGCGGCCGCCTTCGGCCTGGCCGCGCTGCCGGCCGACAAGGGCTTTATCGTCATCTGGACCACCACGCCGTGGACCATCCCGTCGAACCAGGCGCTCAACGTCAACGCCGAAGTCACCTACGCGCTGGTACAAACCAGCCGCGACGGCCAGCCGCTGATGCTGATCCTGGCCGCCGACCTGGTCGAGTCCTGCCTGGCGCGCTACAAGCTCGAAGGCGCCGTCGTCGCCACCTGCCCGGGCGCGGCGCTCGAGGGCCTGCGCTTCCAGCACCCGCTGGCCGCGCGCGACGCCTTCTACCAGCGCATGTCGCCGGTCTACCTGGCCGACTACGTCACCACCGACAGCGGCACCGGCGTGGTCCACTCGGCGCCCGCCTACGGCCAGGAAGACTTTGTGTCCTGCAAAAACCACGGCATGAAGGACGACGAGATCCTGACCCCGGTCATGGCCGACGGCAAATTCGCCCCGACCTTGCCGCTGTTCGGCGGCATGACCATCTGGGAAGCGTCGAAGCCGATCTGCGCCGCGCTGACCGACGCCGGCGCGCTGTTCGAGGTGAAGATGTTCGACCACAGCTATATGCACTGCTGGCGCCATAAGACCCCGATCATCTACCGCGCCACCTCGCAGTGGTTCGCCGGCATGGACGTGACGCCGAAGGACGGCGGCCCGTCCCTGCGCGAGAGCGCGCTGGCCGGCATCGCCGCCACCAAGTTCTTCCCGGACTGGGGCCAGGCGCGCCTGCACGGCATGATCGTCAACCGGCCCGACTGGACCCTGTCGCGCCAGCGCCAATGGGGCGTGCCGATGGCCTTCTTCGTCCACAAGGAAACCGGCGCGCTGCACCCGCGCACGCCGGAACTGCTGGAGCAGGTCGCCAAGCTGATCGAAAAAGACGGCATCGACGCCTGGCTGCCGCTGGAGCCGAAGGACCTGCTGGGCGACGACGCCGACATGTACATCAAGAACAAGGACACGCTCGACGTCTGGTTCGACTCCGGCTGCACCCACGAGACCGTGCTGGGCGGCCCGGACGGCAAGGGTTCGCACGCGGCCCAGTCGCAGTTCCCGGCCGACCTGTACCTGGAAGGCTCCGACCAGCACCGCGGCTGGTTCCACTCCTCGCTGCTGACCTCGTCGATGCTGAACGGCCGCCCGCCGTACAAGGCGCTGCTGACGCACGGCTTCGCCGTCGACGGCGACGGCAAAAAGATGTCGAAGTCGCTCGGCAACGTGATGGCGCCGCAGAAAATCTCCGACACCCTCGGCGCCGACATCCTGCGCCTGTGGGTCGCCTCGACCGACTACACCGGCGAGCTGTCGATCTCCGACGAGATCCTCAAGCGCGTCACCGAATCGTACCGGCGCATCCGCAACACGCTGCGCTTCCTGCTGGCCAACACCTCGGACTTCGACCCGGCGCTGCACGCGGTGCCGGTCGCCGAGCTGCTGGAGATCGACCGCTACGCGCTGGCCAACATGGCCGCGCTGCAGCGCGAGATCGTCCAGCATTTCGAGGACTATGAATTCCACCCGGTGATCTCGAAGCTGCAAACCTACTGCTCGGAAGACCTGGGCGGCTTCTACCTCGACATCCTGAAGGACCGCCTGTACACCACCGCGCTGGCGTCGCCGGCGCGGCGCTCGGCCCAGACCGCGCTGTGGCACATCACCCAAAGCCTGCTGCGCGTGATGGCGCCGGCGCTGTCGTTCACCGCCGAGGAAGCCTGGGCCGTGTTCGCCAGCGCCGAGGCCTACGGCGCCAGCGACGAGACCATCTTCACCCAGACCTACTGGGAACTGCCGGCGGTGGCCGACGGCGCCGCCCTGCTGGAGAAATACGCGGCCCTGCGCGCGGTGCGCGCCGACGTCACCAAGCAGCTCGAAGACGTGCGCACCTCCGGCGCCATCGGCTCCTCGCTGCAGGCCGAGCTGACCATCAAGGCCGGCGCCGCCAAGTACGCGCTGCTGGCCAGCCTGGGCGAGGACTTGAAGTTCGTCTTCATCACCTCGCAGGCGAGCGTCGTGGAAGTGGCCGACGCGGCCGACGAGGGCGTCGCCGTGAGCGCCTCGACGGCGCCCAAGTGCGAGCGCTGCTGGCACTACCGGGCCGACGTCGGCAGCCACGCCGAGCACCCGACCCTGTGCGGGCGCTGCCACAGCAATCTGTTCGGTGCGGGCGAAAAACGCCGTTTCGCGTAAACTGCAATGCGCCACCCCGCCATCGCCGAGCCGCGCGATGGCGGCCACGAACCCGAATAGAAAACTATGGCCACTAAAAAAACCTTCTCGTCCAAAACGCAATCGTCGCTGCTGCCCTGGCTGGGCATCGCCGCCATCGTGATCCTGCTCGACCAGGTCTCGAAGATCACCGTCGCGCGCCTGTTCGCCTACGCCGAAGAGCGCGTCGTCACCTCGTTTTTCAACCTGACCCTGGTCTACAACCCGGGCGCCGCCTTCAGCTTCCTGAAGAACGCCGGCGGCTGGCAGCGCTACTTCTTCACCGCCATCGCCATCGGCGCGGTGCTGTTCATCCTCTACCTGCTCAAAAAGCACGCCGGCCAGCGCCTGTTCTGCTGGGCCCTGGCGCTGATCATGGGCGGCGCCATCGGCAACGTGATCGACCGCATCGCCTACGGCCACGTCATCGACTTCCTCGATTTCCACCTCAAGGGCTGGGGACACTTCCCGGCCTTCAACCTCGCCGACTCGGCCATTTTCCTCGGCGCCGCGCTGTTCATCCTCGACGAACTGCGGCGCGTGAACAAGTAATCCCGGAGAAGCATGATGGAACTGTCTGGTAAAAAAATCGTCCTGGGCCTGTCCGGCGGCGTCGCCTGCTACAAAGCGGCGGAACTGTGCCGCGCCATGACCAGGGCCGGCGCCGAGGTGCGCGTCGTCATGACCGACGCCGCCACCCACTTCATCACCGCGGTGACGATGCAGGCGCTGTCGGGCCACCCGGTCCACAGCAGCCAGTGGGACGCCCGCGTCGACAACAACATGGCGCACATCGACCTGAGCCGCGGCGCCGACGCGATCCTGGTGGCGCCCTGCTCGGCCGACTTCATGTCCAAGCTGGCGCACGGCGTCTGCGACGACCTGCTGTCGACGCTGTGCCTGGCGCGCCCGGCCGCGCTGCCGCTGCTGCTGGCGCCGGCGATGAACGTTGAAATGTGGCAGAACCCGGCCACCCAGCGCAACGCCCAGCAACTGCGCGACGACGGCATCGCCCTGTTCGGCCCCGGCGCCGGCGAGCAAGCCTGCGGCGAGGTCGGCCTGGGCCGCATGCTCGAAGCGCAGCAATTGCTGGAGGAATTGATCGCCGCCTTCCAGCCGAAGGCGCTGGCCGGCAAGCGCGTGCTGATCACCGCCGGCCCGACCTTCGAGGCGATCGACCCGGTGCGCGGCATCACCAACCTGTCGTCGGGCAAGATGGGTTACGCCGTGGCGCGCGCCGCCCGCGAAGCCGGCGCCGAGGTCACGCTGATCTCCGGCCCGACCGCGCTGGAGGCGCCGTTCGGCGTGCGCCGCGTCAACGTGCAAAGCGCGCAGCAGATGCACGACGCCGTCATGGGCCAGCTCGACGGCCAGCACGTCTTCATCGCGGTCGCCGCGGTGGCCGACTGGCGCGTGCTCAACGCCAGCGAACAGAAAATGAAGAAGCAGGCCGACGGCTCCGTGCCGGAGTTGAAGTTCGAGCAAAACCCCGACATCCTGGCGGCGGTTGCGGCGCGCACCAACCTGTCCGGCTATCCGTATTGCGTCGGCTTCGCCGCCGAATCGGAAAACCTGGTCGCCTTCGGCGCCAGCAAGCGCGAAAAAAAGGGCATCCCCCTGCTGGTCGGCAACATCGGCCACCACACCTTCGGCCAGGACGACAACACCATCATCCTGTTCGACGAACACGGCCACACGGTCTTGCCGCGCGCCGGCAAGCTGGAACTGGCGCGCCAGCTGATCTGCGAAATCTCCAAGCGGCTGGCCCACAATTCGCTGTTCCAGTGACCCCGGCGGCCAACGCCGCCACACCGCCCCTACCCTAGCACGAGAAGCCACTATGAAAACCATCGACGTCAAAATCCTCGACCCGCGCATGCGCGAACAGATGCCGGCCTACGCCACCCCGGGCAGCGCCGGCCTCGACCTGCGCGCCTGCATCGACGCGCCCATCACCATCGAAGCCGGCCAGACCGTGCTGATCCCGACCGGCCTGGCGATCCACGTCGGCGACCCGTCCTACGCGGCGATGATCCTGCCGCGCAGCGGCATGGGCCACAAGAACGGCATCGTACTGGGCAATCTGGTAGGCTTGATCGATTCCGATTATCAAGGCCAGTTGATGGTCTCGACCTGGAACCGCGGCCATAGCGCATTTACCCTCAACCCGATGGAACGGCTGGCGCAGTTGATCATTGTGCCGGTGCTGCAAGTGGGCTTTAACATTGTCGAGGAATTCGACACAAGCGAACGCGGTGTTGGCGGCTTCGGCAGCACTGGAAAACAATAAGGAAGTATCGATGCCTGGTTACGCCCCCGCTGTAGCACTCCGATTCCGCGCCCCGGCCGCCGCCCTGCTGGCGACGCTGCTGGGCGCCTGCTCGACCCCGCCCGTCTACACCGACGAGCGCGCGCCGCTGCAGCCGCCGCCGCGGCCGGGAATGGCCGCGCCGGTGGTGACCCAGCGCATGCTGGCGGCGCAGGAAACCGTCGCCCGGATGGTCGGCCTGCAGGAACGCCTGTACAAGGTGGCGGCGCCGCTGCTGATCAACAACGCCGACCTGTGCAAGAACCAGGCGCGCAACCTGCTCGGCTTCACCGCCAAGAACAAATACTCCTACCCGGGCGAGTTCGCCGACGCCTCGCGGGCGGCGCTGGGCTATAGCGACATGCTGCAGGTGTCGGGCGTGCTGGCCGGCAGCGGCGCGGCGCGCGCCGGCCTGCGCAAGGGCGACGGCCTGGTCGCGGCCGACGGCAAGGTGCTGCCGCGCGGCGCCAACGCCGAAACCCAGGCGGCCGGCATCTTCGGCCCGCTGGTGGCCAGCCGCGCCACGTTGACCATGACCATCGCGCGCGACGGCGCCGACCAGAAGCTGAGCGTGCCGGTGACGCGCGCCTGCGCCTTCCGGGTCGACCTGGGCAACGCCGACAACGTCAACTCCTACGCCGACGGCCAGCGCGTCATGCTCACCCGCGGCATGATCAACTTCGCCCAGAACGACGAGTCGATCGCCTACGTGATGGCCAAGGACATGGCGCACAACATCCTCGCCCACGCCACCGCGCAGCGCGCCACCGGCACCCTGGGCAGCATCATCGAGAACCTGAACAACGTCGCGCCCGACCTGTCGATGCTGATCGGCAGCGGCGGCGTCAAGCCGATGCCGCAGGAACTCGACGCGGCCGCCGACAAGCTGGCGCTGTACCTGCTGGCGCGCGGCGGCTACAACATCAACAACGCCGCCAGCTTCTGGCAGCGGCTGGCGACGGCCTACCCGGCCAGCGTGCTCAACGGCTACACCGCCAACCATCCCGGCGTCGCCTTCCGCGTCGCCGCGATCAACAAGACCGTTGCCGAGATCAAGGCCAAGCAGGCCAGCAAGACCGCGCTGCTGCCGTAACGCCGCCGGCGCGCCGCTGATCGAATTGCTTTCATTTGTTACATCAGCGCGTCGCCGTCCTTCGGCATCCAACACAAGGTCAGCATCCAAAACACCAACGCCGCCAGGCTGACGCCGGCCCCAAGCAGGCAGACGCCGGACCAGCCCGCCGCCGCGTAGACATGGGTGGTGGCAATGGCGCCCAGCCCGCTCCCCACCGTGTAGAACATCATGTAACAGGCAACGACGCGGCTATGCGCGTCGGCGTGCGCGCTGAAAATCATGCTCTGGTTGGTCACGTGAATGGCCTGCCCGGCGAGGTCCAGCACGACAATGCCGACAATTAAGGCCCACAGCGAGGTGTCGGTGAACGCCAGCGGCAGCCAGGCCGCCAGCAACAGCGCCAGCGCGACCCCGCTGGTCCATTGCCCCAAGCCGCGGTCGGCCAGTTGCCCGGCGCGCGCGGCGGCCAGCGCCCCCACCACGCCGACCAGCCCGAACGCGCCGATCGCCGTGTGCGACAGCGCGTGCGGCGCCGCACTCAGGGGCAATACCAGCACGGTCCAAAAAATACTCAGCGTAGCGAACATCAGCATGGCGATCACGCCGCGCACCTGCAACACCCGGTCGCGCCACAACATGCGCAACATCGACGCCAGCAATTGCGCATACGTCAACGCGACGGTGGTCGCGGCCTGGCCCGGCAGCACCCGCGCCAGGATCGCCAACAACACCAGCGCCAAGGCCGCCGCCGCAAAATACACCGCGCGCCAGCCGGCCAGGTCGGCCACCAGGCCGGCGACCGCGCGCGCCAGCAGCAGGCCTATCATGACGCCGGCTTGCGCGGCCCCGACCACCCGCCCGCGCTCGGACGGCGCCGCCATCGTGGCGGCGTAGGCGATCAAGCCTTGCGTCATGGCGGTGCCCAGCAAACCCAGCGCCAGCATGCCGCCGAGCAGGAAGGAGGTGTTGCCGGCTAGGCCGACCGCCACCAGCGCCGCGCACAGCAACGCCAACTGGACGATGGTCAGGCGGCGCCGGTTCAGCAGATCGCCCAGCGGCACCACGCACAGCAGCGCCAGCGCGCAGCCGACCTGGGTCGCCGCGATCACCATGCCGACGGCGCCGTGGCTGATACCGAACTCGCGCGCCAGCGCGTCCAACAGCGGCTGCGCGTAATACACGTTGGCGACGCTGAATGCGCTCGCCACCGCAAACAGCAGCGTCAGGTAGCGCGGCATGGCCGCGGCGGGCGCCGGCTGGCGGGCGCCGACGGCGGCCCGGGTGGAGTATGTGGACATGGCGTCTCCCGGCTCGGTCAATGTGGTTTTAAATTGAAACTGGTTGAAGCATACCGATACAAGTATTAAAATGCAACCACTTTGATTGAATGCGGCACGCCCGCGGGGGGGGGCGAAAATGGCTAAGCGGCAAGAGTTAAGGATGGATGCGTGCCCGGTGGCGCGTGCGCTGACCGTGGTCGGCGATCAATGGTCGCTGATGATCGTGCGCGACGCGTTTGACGGCGTGCGGCGCTTTGGCGTGTTCCAGAAGAATCTTGGCGTCGCCAGGAACATCCTGGCGGACCGCCTGCGCAAGCTGGTCGAGAACGGCATTCTGGACATGGCGCCGGCCTCGGACGGCACCGCCTACGGGGAGTATGTGCTCACGCCCAAGGGGCTGAGCCTGTTCGGCGTGCTAGTCACCCTGCGCCAGTGGAGCGAGGCGCATCTGTATGGCGCCGGCGAAAGCCATTCCACCATGGTCGAGCGGGACACCGGCACGGCGGTTCCGACCATGCGGCTAAGCCGGCCCGACGGGCGGGTACTCGGCCCCGCCGATACCGTCGTCAACAAATTGCCGGTGTTGCCGTGAGCGTGTCGTAGGTCGGATGAGCAGAGCGTAATCCGACGCCGAGCCGCCGCCGACGCCGGTCGGGTTAGCTGAACGGGCCTAAAAGTTCGGGAAGTCGGGGAAAAACACCCCCATCACCCACGTCAGCGCGGCGCAAAACACCACGGCGGCGAACAGCACGATCAACAGGCGCCCGAACTTCGGGTTGCCGTCGTCTTCTTGGTCTGTGTTCTGTGTCATTTTTACTCCCAGCAAGCTTTCGGAGCGCGTAGTATATTCCATGCTTCGCCCGACCACCCGGCATGGAGCCCTTTCGCGCAATGGACAGCATCGACCTCGAAGTGTTGAAGAGCAGCGCCGCCTGGCTGGCGGCCGGCCACCGCTGCGAATTGGTCACCGTGACCAAGACCTGGGGGTCGAGTCCGCGCCCGGTCGGCGCCACGCTGGCCATCTGCGACGACGGCCGCGTGGTCGGCTCGGTCTCCGGCGGCTGCATCGAGGACGACCTGATCGACCGGGTGCGCCGGCACGGCATCCGCCGCAGCGCGCCAGAGCTGGTCAGCTACGGCATCACGGCCGACGAGGCGCAGCGCTTCGGCCTGCCCTGCGGCGGCACCATCGAACTGGCGATCGAGCCGCTGACGCCGCGCAGCGCCGTGGCCGAACTGCTGCAACGCCTGGAGCGCCACGAACTGGTGGCGCGCCGGCTCGACCTCGACAGCGGCGCCGTCACGCTGGCGCCGGCCGGCCCCGGCGCCGCGCTGCAACTCGACGGGCGCCTGCTGACCACCGTGCACGGCCCGCGCTGGCGCCTGCTGATCATCGGCGCCGGCCAACTGTCGCGCTTTCTCGCGCAAATCGCCATGGCGATGGACTACCACGTCGTCGTCTGCGACCCGCGCGAGGAATACCGCAGCGGCTGGCAACTGCCCGGCGTCGAACTGGTGCACGCGATGCCGGACGACCTGGTGCTGGCACTGCGGCTGGACCGGCGCAGCGCCGTCGTCGCCCTGACCCACGACCCCAAGCTGGACGACCTGGCGCTGATGGAGGCGCTGAAATCGGACGCCTTCTACGTCGGCGCGATCGGCTCGCGCCTGAACAACGGCAAGCGCCGCGAGCGCCTGCTGCAATTCGACGTCAGCGCCGAGCAACTGGCGCGCCTGCACGCTCCCATCGGCCTGTACATCGGCAGCAAGACGCCGGCCGAGATCGCCATATCGATCCTGGCCGAAATGACCGCCGTGAAAAACGCCGTGCCGGCGGCGCTGCAAATCGGCCACGCCGCCGCCCTGGCCGCGCCGGGCGAGACGCCGTGCGCGCGGGCCTTCACCGAACGCATCGAATAAGCAATCCAAGCGCGCAATTCAATAGCAAGAATCGGCTGGCGCCCTGGCGGCGCCGGTAACACACTTCACCTTTGGCAAATGAAAGACACGACATGAAAGCAGCCGACTCCCTCAGGCTCATCCTATTGGCCGCGATCTGGGGCGCCTCCTTCCTGTTCATGCGCATCGGCGCGCCCGTGCTGGGACCGGCCGTGCTGATCGAATACCGGGTCGGCTCGGCCGCCGTGTTCCTGGCCGTGATCGGCTTCGTGCTGAAAAAACCGCTGGGCCTGCGCCAGCACTGGCAGCACTTCATGGTGCTCGGCTTCTTCAACTCGACGCTGCCGTTCATGCTGTACGCCTACGCCGCCACCAGCCTGTCGGCCTCGGTGCTGTCGGTGCTGAACGCCACCTCGCCGATCTGGAGCGCGCTGATCGCCGCCGTCTGGAGCCGCCACGCGATGGCGCCGCGCACCCTGCTCGGCCTGGTGCTCGGCCTGGGCGGCGTGGCCCTGCTAGTCGGCTTCGACCACGTCTCGACCCAGGCCGGCGCCGGCGTGGCGATCTGCGCCGGCCTGCTGGCGGCCTTTTGCTACGGCATCGCCACCACCTACGCCAAATCGGCCAAGGCGGTCGAGCCCTTCGCCAACGCCCACGGCAGCATGTGGGCCGCCGCGCTGATGGTGCTGCCGGCGCTGCCGTTTTTCCCGGCCCCGGCCAGCCCCAGCGTGGGCGTGATGGCGGCGGTGCTGGCGCTCGGCGTGCTGTGCAGCGGCGTCGCCTTCCTGCTGTACTTCCGCCTGATCCACGACGTCGGCGCCACCTCGGCGCTGACGGTGACGTTCCTAATACCGGTGTTCGGCATCCTGTGGGGCTGCCTGTTCCTCGGCGAGGACTTCGGCTGGCACACCGTGGCCGGCTCCTCCATTGTCATCGTCGGCACCGCGCTGGTGACCGGCTTCCGCCCCAGCCTGGCCTGGCTGCGCAAGCCGGCCTCGGTATGAGCGGCGGCGACGGCGTCAACGTGCGCCAAGTCGCCATCGCGCTGCCGCCGGGCTACCGCCTGCAAGACGTGATCGCCTTCCATAGCCGCGACAGCGAAAGCGTGGCCGAACAGGTCGGTCCGCAACGCCTGCGCAAGGGCGTGCTGCTGGACGGCGCCGCGGTCGAACTCGACATCGCCTTCGGCCCGGGCGTGGCCGAGTGCAGCGTGCGCGCCGACGCCGCGCTGTCGGCCGGCGCCGCCGCGCAGGCCGGGCAGGCCTTGCACAACATCCTCGGCCTGCGCATCGATCCGCAACCGTTCGCCGATTTCGTCGGCGCCGACGCGCTGCTGGCGCCGCTGGTGGCGGCCCAGCCCGGCCTGCGCATCGTCCAGTCGGCCAGCGCCTTCGAAGCGTTAACCTGGGCCATCATCGGCCAGCAGATCAACCTGCCTTTCGCCATTGCGCTGCGCCGCACCTTCATCTTGCAGGCGGGCCGCCAACACAGCGGCGGCCTGTGGTGCTATCCCGAGGCGGCCGACGTCGCCCGGCTCGACGTGGCGCAACTGACCGCGCGCAAATTCTCGCGCGCCAAGGCGGAAACCCTGCTGCGCCTGGCGCGCCTGGTCGACGACGGCGCGCTCGACCTGGCGCTGGCGCCGGGCGGCGACGTCGGACCGGTCTCGGCGGCCTTGTTGGCGGTGAAGGGAATCGGCCCGTGGACCGTCAACTACGCGCTGCTGCGCGGCTACGGCTACGCCGACTGCTCGCTGCACGGCGACGTCGCCATCCGCGCCGCGCTGCAAGCGCTGCTGGGCGAGCCAAGCAAGCCGGACATGGCGCGCACCGAGCAATGGCTGGCGCAGTACCGGCCCCACCGCACCATGCTCGCCGCCCACCTGTGGGCCAGCCTGCACCAGCGCCCGCACGAATAATCAAGCTTGCCCTTCATCGTATCAGGCCCGCAATGGACTAGTTTCGTCCGTCCGGTGAGCCACCGCATCGGCCGGCTCGACGGCGCGCTGGCGTAAAAATCGTCGGCGCAAAAACCAAAAATCCGCCGACTCTTTTGCAAGAACCGACGGCTTCAATATTTGGTTGCGGGGACAGGATTTGAACCTGTGACCTTCGGGTTATGAGCCCGACGAGCTGCCAGACTGCTCCACCCCGCACAAGAATTATATACGCTGGCGCCGCTCAGGGCAATAGCCATGTCCGGATTACCGGCAAGAGGCGCCGGAAAAACCAAAAAGCCGCCGGTTCCTTTTGCAAGAACCGACGGCTTCGATATTTGGTTGCGGGGACAGGATTTGAACCTGTGACCTTCGGGTTATGAGCCCGACGAGCTGCCAGACTGCTCCACCCCGCACAAGAATTATATAGGCATTTTCCGCAATGCGCAATGGCCAACTCCCGCCTCCACGGAAAGCCGCGGCTTCGGTGCCGCCGCCCGCCTCAGGACGACTGCATCTAGCCGATTTCCTGGCCAATTTCCTGGCCCAGTTCTTTGCCCATTTCCTGGCTCCCGGTCTCGCCGGCTGCCGGCGCCTCGCCGCCCTCCTCGCCGGAGGTCTCGAGCGGCACGTCGTGCAGCAGGCGGTAATGGCGGAAGGCTTCACGTATGTTGTCGCGCAACAGCTTGTTGTCCCATGGCTTGGTGTAGAAACGGTAGATGGCGCCGCGGTTGATCGCCTCCATGATCGACTCGAGGTCGGTGTAGCCCGACAGCACGATGCGCAGCGTCTTCGGGTACAGTTCCTTGACGCGGTCCAGGAACACCGTGCCGTTCATCGCCGGCATGCGCTGGTCGCACAGGATCACCTGCACCTCGTGCAGCGCCAACAGCTCGAAGCCCTCGGCGGCCGACTGCGCCGCCAGGATGTGGTAGCCGTCCTGGCGCAGCAGGCGCTGCAGCGTGGACAGGATATGCTCCTCGTCGTCGACCAGCAACAGCGTCTGGCGCGGCGCGCGCGCCTCGGCGGCCTGCGCCGGCAGGCGCTTGCGCTCGCGCAGCACGCCCTCGATGCCCTCCAGCGCCAGCGGCCGGCTGAAATAGAAGCCCTGGATCTGATCGCAATGGTGGCGCCGCAGGTAGGACAGCTGGGCCGCCGTCTCAACCCCTTCGGCGATCACCTCCAGCTTCAGGCTGTGGGCCATGCCGATAATGGCCAGCACGATGGCGGCGTCGTCCGAATTGGTGGTGACGTCGCGCACGAAGGCGATGTCGATCTTGATCTTGTCGATCGGGAAGCGGCGCAGATAGGCCAGGCTGGAGTAACCGGTGCCGAAGTCGTCGATTGAAATCTGCACGCCGCGGCCCTTGAGCTTGCGCAGCGTGTCCATGGTGCGCTCGGTGTTGGCCATCAAGGAACTTTCGGTCAGCTCCAACTCCAGCAGGTCGGGCGAGATGTCGTTCTCGCACAGCGCCGCGCCGACCTCCTCGTCCAGGTCGCCCTCGACGAACTGGCGCCCCGACACGTTCACCGACACCTGCACCGGGCCGACCGCGCCGCGCAACCACAGGCCGATCTGGCGGCAGGCGCTGGCGATGACCCAGTTGCCTACCCGCACGATCAGGCCGGTCTCTTCCAGCATGGGGACGAAGTCCTGCGGCGGCACCAGCCCGTGCCCCGGCCGCTGCCAGCGCAGCAGCGCCTCGACGCCGGACATGCGCCCGGTGCTGAGCGTCACCTTGGGCTGGTACACCAGCGAAAACTCGCCGTTCTCGAGCGCCCTGCGCAACGCGACCTCCAGGTCCAGCCGCGCCAGCACCTCGGCGTTCATCTGCGCGGTGAAGAAGCGGTAGGTGTCGCGCCCGGCCTGCTTGGCCCGGTACATCGCCGTGTCGGCGTACTTGACCAGCGTGTCCGGGTCGGCCGCGTCGTCCGGATACAGGGTGATGCCGACGCTGGCGGTGACGCTCATTTCGTGCCCCTTCAGCGCGAACGGCGCGCGCAGCGCGTCGCGGATCTTGGTGGCGACCTGGACCGCCCCCTGCGGCCCCTCTTGCATGACCAGGATCACCGCGAACTCGTCGCCGCCGAGGCGCCCGACGACGTCGCGCGCGCGCACGCACTGCACCAGGCGGCTGCTGAACTGGCCCAGCAGCTCGTCACCGACCGCGTGGCCGAGCGTGTCGTTGACGTTCTTAAAATAATCGAGGTCGATGAACAGCACGCCGATCTGCCAGCCGCTCAGTTCGGCCTGGACCAGGGTTTTCTTCAATGTCTCGTAGAACAGCGTGCGGTTGGGCAGGCCGGTCAGCGCGTCGAAATGGGCCATCCGGTGCAGCCGCAACTCGGCCTCCTTGCGCTCGGTGATGTCGCGCGCCACGCCGACGATGATCCAGTCGTCGCCGAAGCGCTGGGCCTGCCGGTTGACCTCCACCTGCAGCATCGAGCCGTCCTTGCGCCGCAACTGGGTTTCGCTGAAGCCGCCGACGCTGGCGCCGCCGATGATGGCGTCGTACATCGCCGCCAGTTCGTCGCGGCTGCCGCCGCCCATCTGCGACGGCCCCAGCGCGAACAATTCCTCGCGGGCGTAGCCGAGCATCTTGCAGGCGGTGGCGTTGACTTCGACGAAGAGCATGCTGCGCCGCTCGACCAGCATGATGGCGTCGGCGGTGGCGTCCATCGCCGTGCGGAAGCGTTGTAGCGAGACCGTGCGTTCCCGCACCTGGCGCTCGAGGATCGCGCTGTAGCTCTGCTGGAAGTCGCTGAAGGCCTTCAAGCGCAGCAGGTTGCGCACCCGCAACCACAGCTCGGCCCGGTCCACCGGCTTGCTCAGGAACTCCTCGGCGCCGGCGTCGAGCCCGGCCAGGCGGGCGCCGCGGTCGTCCCGCGCCGTCACCATGATGATCGGGATGGCGCTGGTGGCCGGGTCGGCCTTGAGCAGGCGGGCCAGCGCGTGGCCGTCCATGTCCGGCATCATGACGTCGAGCAGGACCAGGTCGGGCGGCTGCGCGGCGATCGAGCGCAGCGCCTCGGCGCCGCTGGCCGCGGTCTGGGTCAGGTAGCCCTCGGGCCGCAGCAGCGCCTCGAGCAGGCGCCGGTTCTGCGCCTCGTCGTCGACGACGAGGATGGTGGCGGCGCGCGCGCTCACGGCGCCAGCTTGGACGTTGGACTCCCGCCGGCCGCCAGTTGCTGCGACTTCAGTAGCAGCGTGTCGATGGTCGCGTACAACTCCTGGTAGCGCAGCGGCTTGGCGATGTAGGCGTCGCAGCCGGCCAGCTGGCTTCTTTCCCGGTCCGCCTTCATCGCCATCGCCGTCAGCGCGATGACGGGGATGGCGGCGGTGGCCGGGTCGCCCTTCAGCAGGGCGGTCGCCGCCAGCCCGTCCATGCCCGGCAGCTGGATATCCATCAGGATCAGGTCGGGCAGCTCGGCGCGCGCCAGCGTTAAACCGGTTTCGGCGTCGGCCGCGCACAACACCGCGTGGCCGGCGTTTTGTAACAACAGCACGGACAGCTTCATGTTCGCCGCGTTGTCTTCCACCATCAATATTCTCGCCATGTCCCGCCCCTTGCACTATGACAGCAACGCGCGCCGGACCTCGGCCATGAAGCGCAACTGGTCGAACCCCGGTTTCTCGATAATATGGATAGGCTGGGCCAGCTTGCTGTTGAGTACGCTACGGTCTTGCTCGGTGATCAGCTTGGCCGTCACCACCAGCACCGGGATCTGCGCGGTGGCGTCGTGGCGCCGCAAGGCCTCGACGACGTCGAAGCCGTTCACCTCCGGCATCATCAGGTCGAGCAGGATCAAGTCCGGGCGCAACCGTTGCGCCAGCGCGATCGCCTCGGCGCCGCCATACGCGCGCGCCACCGCGTAGGCCGGCCCCGGCAGGAACGCGGCGATCACCTCGACGGCCTTGGGGTCGTCGTCGACGATCAGCACCGTGTGGACCTGGTCCGGCGTCGGCAGCAGGCCGAGGCTGGAAAGCGAACTCTTCAACTGAGCCCGGCTGATCGGTTTTTGCAGCACGGCGGCGGCGCCGCCGGCCAGCGCCAGATGCTTGTCGACGCTGCCGGAGATGATCACCACCGGCACGCGCGCCAGGGCGCCCGCTTCGCGCAGGCGCCGCAGGAATTCCCAGCCGTCGATGCCGGGCAACATCAAGTCGAGCGTGATCAGACTCAGCGTATGTTGCGGCGCCAGCAACAGCGCCGCCTCGGCGCTGGCGGCGATCAGCACGGTGAAGCCTTCGGCCTCGAGCAGCAGGCGCACCAGCTCGGCGGCGCGCTCGTCGTCTTCGACCACCAGCGCGGTGCGCCCCCCCCGCCGCGCCGGCCGCCGCCGCGGCGGCGGCGGCGCGCGCCTGCCGGCGCAGCGGCAGCCAGACGGCGAAGCGGGCGCCCTCGCCCTCGGCGCTGGCCACCGCCGCCGTGCCGCCGTGCAGTTCGGCCAGTTGCTTGACCATCGCCAGGCCCAGGCCGGTGCCCTCGAACTTGCGCGCCAGGCTGCTGTCGATCTGGCTGAAGGCCTGGAACAACTTGCCCATATCGCGCGACGAAATGCCGATGCCGCTGTCGCCGACGCAAATTTCCAGGAATTCGTTGAACTCGCTGTCGGCCAGCGCGAAGCCGTGCACCGGCCACGGCCCCGGCAAGACGCCGACCTGCTGGCGCGCGACCCGGCGCGCGCTCAGGGTGACGTTGCTGCCCTCGGCGCCGAACTTGACGGCGTTCGACAGCAGGTTGTAGACGATCTGCTTGGTCTTGCGGATGTCGAGCAGCGGCTCGCCCAGGTCGCCGGCGACGTCCAGCGTCAGGCTGATGCGCTGGGCCGCCGCCTTTTCCTTGACGATCGACAGGCTGCTCGAGAGCAGGCCAAGGGGCTCGACCGGGTCGAGTTCAAGCGCCATCATGCCGGCCTCGACCTTCGACAGGTCGAGGATGTCGTTGATCAGGGACAGCAGATGCTGGCCGCTGGTGAAGATGTCGCCGATGTATTCGTGCTGGCTGTCGCTGAGCGCGCCGATCAGGCCGTCCTTGAGCGCCTCGGAAAAGCCGATGATGGCGTTGAGCGGCGTGCGCAACTCGTGCGACATGGTGGCCAGGAACTCCGACTTCATCCGGCTGGCGTGCTCGAGTTCGACGTTTTTCTCGTGCAGCGCGCGCTCGAATCGCTTGCGCTCGGTGACGTCGCGCGCCGACGCGAACACCCCCTGCAGGGTGCGGTCGCGGTCGTGGAAGGTGGCGGCGTTGTACGACACCACGGTTTCGTCGCCGTTCAAGGCGCGCACCGTCAACTCGTAGTCGCTGACCTTGTTTTCCTTGAGCACGCGCTTGATGGCGGCGTCGGCCTGCAACGGGTCGGTGAAGAAGTTCTTGCTGGGCGCGCCGATCAGCTCGTCGCGGGTGCGCCCGGTCAGCGCGATCATCTGCTGGTTGACGTCGGAGATGATGCCCTGCGGGTCGGTCATCATCAGCGCGTCGATGTTCGACTCGATCAGCGAGCGGGTGTAGAACTGCTGGTCGCGCAGGCGCTGGTCGAGCACCGCCTGGGCCGCCTCGACCTGCTTGCGGGCGGTGTTGTCGGTGCCGATCAGCAGGTAGCCGAGCACGCTCCCGCCGGCGTCGCGCAGCACCGTCACCGAGACCACGGCGGGAAAGCGGCTGCCATCCTTGCGCACGTAGGTCAGCTCGTACATGTCCTCGATGCCGCGCGAGGCCTTGAACACCAGCGCCTCGAAACCGGGGCTGATGGGGGTGCCGTATTCATCGCTCAGGCTGCTGGCGCGGGCGACCAGTTCGTGCGGATCGGAAATGTCGGCCGGCGTGATGCGGTTGACGATGTCGACCGCGTCGTAGCCGAGCATGCGCTCGGCGCCGACGTTGAAAATCTGGATCACGCCGCGCTCGTCGGTGGCGATGCTGGAGAAGTAGACGCTATTGAAAATGGCGTCCTGCAGGGCGCCGGTCTTGATCAGCGCCTGCTTTTTTTGTAGCGCGCCGGCGACGCCGTCGCCACCCCCGGCGCTGTCGCTGAAAACACTGGTCGGCATAAGCGCTTCCTCTAGCTCGATGAAACAGGGGGAACCAGTGCGACCCGCCTTCCGGGCGGACCTTGCGCGAATTTCCATCAGAAAATTTGCACCACTTGATAGTAGGCGCAATCGCATCAATTGCACAAGCATATCGAAGAAACTCGTCCACCATTGTGGTCGGAAACGCCGGGCGGCAATCTCGCCAATAATCACAACAGGGGGAAGCGGGTGGCCGCAAGGCCACTTGGCGCGGGGCCGGCACGCGGCGCAAGGCGGCGCCACTACCTGGAACATGGCATGAATTGGCGGAATCTCCCCGGCGCGCGCCCGTCGCCCGCACAGCCGCGCCCAGGTCTGCTATCCTCGCTGCACCCGCCCCTATCTGACGCGACAATGAAATTCGGCTTCGCCCCCCTCGCCCTCGCGCTTCTTTACGCCACGCCGGCGGCGGCCGCGCCGATCACCGTCGCCTGGCGCGACAAACCGCCCTACCACTACACCGACGACGGCGAGGAGAAGGGTTTCCTGCTGGAGCGCGCGCAACAGGTGTTCGCCGCCGCCGGCGTCGACAACCGCTTCGTCACCGAGCCGGCCAAACGCATCTGGGCCAATTTCCACGGCGGCAAGCCCAACTATTGCTCGATCGGCTGGTACCGCCTGCCCGAGCGGGAACGCGTGGCCCAGTTCAGCGCGCCCTTCCACCTCGACCCGCCGCACACCATCCTCATCGCGCCCGGCGCCGTCGCCCAGGTGCGCGCCCACGCCACGCTGGCGTCGCTGCTGGGCGATATGCACCTGACCATCGGCATCGTTGACGGCGTCTCCTACGGCGCCGACATCGACGCCCTGATCGCGCACGGCGCCAACCAGGTGGTGCGGCGCACCGTCGACCCCACCGCGATGATGCGCATGCTCACGGTCGGGCGCGCCTCGTTCATGTTCCTCGACCGCGAGGACTGGGAGTATTACCGCCAGCGCGACGCCAGCCTGCGCAACACCGTGCGCCACGATTTCCCCGACATGCCGCCCGGCCTGACCCGCCACATCGCCTGCAGCCGCGACGTCGCGCCGGACGTCATGGCCAGGCTGAACCGGGCGATCGACCGCGTCAGCAAGGCGCGCCCGGGCGCCAGCGCGCACGCCGGCCCGGCGCGGCAGCATTAACGCGACCCGGCCCGACGCCGGGCCGGCAAACGACAAGCCGAAACGGGGCGGTAAAACCAACAACGCCGATCCGCTTGCAAGTGTAAAAAGGTGCGGACACAGAGCCATATGGCACTCTGGCATCGCCGCGGCGGGTCGTTTGACGCGTGTATAGGACTACAGCCATAGCAAGTATATCGACTGGCTTGTCTAGCCTACACGGGGAGAGCGCTATGGGCCGCGACCGATGCCGATCTTGCGGAAAAAGCAAAAAGCCGCCGGCCCTTTTGCAAGAACCGGCGGCTTCGAAATATGGTTGCGGGGACAGGATTTGAACCTGTGACCTTCGGGTTATGAGCCCGACGAGCTGCCAGACTGCTCCACCCCGCAGACGCATTATAGGCGAGATCGTAAACTTAGGCAATATCTATCTAAAAACCGACCGCAATAGCGCCCGATTGCCCGCGCTAGCCCTGCCGGCACGCATGATCAGACGCAGGGCGCCGTGCTGAATGCGCCGTGGTGCGCGCAATCGGTGTAAAGTAAGCACTAAACCTACTTTTGCCATTGCCCATGAAATTTTGCTCCGAATGCGCCCATCCCGTTGAACTGTCGGTCCCGGCCGGCGACAACCGCCCGCGTTACGTCTGCGTCCACTGCGCCACCATCCACTACCAGAACCCGAAAATGGTGATCGGCTCGATTCCGGTGTGGGAACAGGACGGCCAATTACAAATTCTGCTGTGCAAGCGCGCGATCGAACCGCGCTACGGCTACTGGACGCTGCCCGCCGGCTTCATGGAAAACAATGAAACCACGGCCGACGCGGCGCTGCGCGAGACGGTCGAGGAAGCCGGCGCCAACATCGAGCTGGGCGGCCTGTTCACCCTGCTCAACGTGGCGCGCGTGCACCAGGTCCACATGTTCTACCTGGCGCGCCTGCGCGACCTCGATTTCGCGCCCGGCATCGAAAGCCTGGACGTGCGCTTGTTCAGCGAGGCCGAGATCCCCTGGGACGACCTGGCCTTCCCCACCATCCGCACCACGCTGGAACTGTTCTTCTCGGACCGGGTCAAAATACGCGGGGGCGGCAGCCACGGCTTCCACACCCTCGACATCGACCGGCCGATGCGCGCCGGCTGAGCGCCAACCCGAGCGCGCCGATGATTCCCTGGCTCGATCCGCACACGCCCTTCCCCGACGTCTCGCAGGCGCTGACGACCGACGCGCCGGGCCTGCTGGCCGCCGGCGCCGACCTGTCGCCGCAGCGCCTGCTGGCGGCCTACCGGCGCGGCATCTTCCCCTGGTTTTCCGAGGGCCAACCCATCCTCTGGTGGAGCACCGACCCGCGCATGGTGCTGATGACGGCCGAGCTGCGCGTCTCCGACAGCCTGAAGAAGGCGCTGCGCCGGGTCGCCCGCAGCGCCGCCACGGACGGGCGCTGGCAGGTGCGCTTCGACAGCGACTTCGAGGCCGTCATGCGGGCCTGGGGGGGGGGGGGGGGGGGGGGGGCAGGGGGGGGGGGGGGCTCTGAAAGTAACGCCAAACCCCCCCCAACTCAACCCCTCCAGCCCCCACGCCCCCAGCGCAGCGGGCGTGGTGGGCAGCGGGTCGCGGGGGTA
>NZ_JBJXIB010000076.1:0-28505 GCF_046115965.1 Janthinobacterium sp. CG_23.3
GCGTCGCCTCCAAGCGCCTAAAGGCGGGCTGGAACGCCGACTACCTTGGCAAGGTGTTGGGCCTGGCCATCTGATCCTTCATGCAATCGCCCTGCCGCCGCGCCGGGTGCCGGCCCGCCCCGCCGGACAATCTGCTGCGCCCGTACAACAGCGGCCACGCGCGGCGCGCGCCGACGCCGGCCGCACGCATCAAAATCGCTTGCAAAATTTTTTCAATTGCGGGACAATGCAAAACGTAATGATAATGATTCTCATTAAAACAGTAGCAACAATGCCTCTGCGGCATCGACTCCCCCTTGACTTTATCTAGCCAGAAGGTGCACCGATGATTGTATGTGTCTGCAACAACATATCTGATCGCGAAATCCGCCAAGCCGTTGATTTGGGCCTGAACACGATGGCCGAACTGCGCCGCGACCTGGGCGTGGCGACCTGCTGCGGCAAATGCCACAGCTGCGCCAAAGAGGTTTTACACGAACATATCAACAGTCAAACCACCTTGCAGGAGCGCGTGTTGCAACGCCCGGCAATGACGACATAAGGATCGCAATGAACACGATGACGATGACGCCCCGCGCCGACAGCGGCCGGTACCAGGACCTGTTGGCCACCCTGAAGCTCAAGGGGCGCAAATTCGCCCCGCTGGCGTCGATCATCGTGCTGCACGTGGGCCTGTTCTACGCGCTGCAAAACGGCATGCTGCGCCAGGTCGTGCACGCCGCCCTGCCCGAAGCCATGATGGTCAGCTTCGTCGCGCCGCCGCCGCCGCCGAAGCCGGCGCCGCCGGCGCCGCCGAAAACGCTGCAACTGAGCGCGCCGCAACAGCGGGCGATCGTGCCGCCGCTGCCGCAACTGGCGCTGGCGCCGACGGAGCCGACCATTACCGTGGCGCAGCCGCCGGCCGAAGTGGCGCCCGCCGCGGCCGCGCCGGTCGCCGTCGCCGCGCCGCCGGCCCCGGCGCCGGCGCCAGCCACCCCGCGCACCGTCTCCAGCGTCGAGTACGTGAGGGCGCCGGAACCGGTCTACCCGAGCATCTCGCGCCGCCTGGGCGAGAGCGGCACCGTGGTGCTGCGCATCCTGATCAACGAACGCGGCCTGGCGGAACAGGTGACGGTGCAAAAATCGTCGGGCTTCGCCAACCTCGACGAGGCCGGCCGCAAAGCCGCCCTGCGCGCGCTGTTCAAACCGCTGTTCGAAAACGGCAAGGCGGTACCGGTGTTCGTCATCGTGCCGCTGAACTTCCAGCTGAGCTAAATACGGGCGCGTCGCGCCGCCCGCATCCGCAGCCCCGCCCGGGGCTGCGGATTTTTTTACGTCCAAATCAACGCCAACAGCGTAAGCCCGGGCTCGGACCGCGGCCCTTGCCTTCGGTTGATGTTCAGCGCCGCCAACCCGCGTACGAAACCCGCGTTGGCGCCATGCCGCCTACACCTCGGCCCAGAGCCGCAACAGGTTGTGGTAGTGCCCGGCCAAGCCGACCATCGCCTCGCCGTCGCCGTGGGCGCCGCGCAGCTGCTGGATGTTCTGGTCGAGCTCGAACAGCATGGCGCGCCTAGCGTCGTCGCGCACCATGCTTTGGCTCCACAGGAAGGAGCAGACCCGCTCGCCGCCGGTGACCGGCATCACGCGGTGCACGCTGCTCGACGGGTAGACGATGGCGTCGCCGGCCGGCAGCTTCACCTCGTGGCTGCCGTAGGCGTCCAGCACCACCAGTTCGCCGCCCTCGTATTCGTCCGGCTGACTCAGGAACAGCGTCGTCGAGACGTCCGCGCGCATCGGCGCGCCGCCCAGCGCGGTGCGGATGGCGCCGTCGATGTGCATGCCGTAATGCTCGCCGCCGGCGTAGCTGTTGAAGTACGGCGGCAGGATGCGCAGCGGCAGCACGGCGGAGATGAACAGCGGGTGCGCGCCGAGCGCGCGGCTGACCGCCTGGCCCAGTTCCAGCGCCAGCGGCGAGCCCTCCGCCAACTGCCGGTTGCGCTTGACCTGCGCGCCCTGCGAACCGACGCTGGCGCGGCCGTCGATCCAGTCGGAGCGGGCCAGCTTTTGGCGAAACTGGGCGACTTGTTCCGGCGTCAGTACGCCGGGTATGTGCAACATCATGCTCGATTCCCTTCAAATAGAAATGCGAAAAGGCACCAGCTGCGGGCGCAGGCGGTGCCTTTCGGTCTGCAACGCGCGGCGTGCCGCGCGTCGGGACACTTAGAACTTCAGGTTGGCCGTCAGCGTGGCGCTGCGGCCGGCGGCGACGCCGGCGTAGTGCGGCGACGACACCTTGTCGAAGTACAGCTTATCACCCAGGTTCTGCACGTTCAACTGCATCGTCACGTTCTTGTTGACGACGTAGCTGGCCATCGCGTCGACACGGGTGTAGCCCGGCACCGACTTGTTGTTGTTGATGTTGCCGAACACTTGGCTGACGTAGTTCACGCCGCCGCCCACGGTCAGGCCCGGCAGCACCAGGTAGCTGGTCCACAGCGAGGCGCTGTCTTTCGGCGTGCCCGGGAAGCGGTTGCCGTCGAACGGCGACTTGGTGTAGACCGGCGCGGCGGTGGTGCCGGTGTTCAGGTAGCCGTTGTCGCCGATCACCGCGTTCAGGTGCGTGTAGCCGCCGAACACCTGCCAGTTGTTGCTCAGGCTGCCGCTGACGCCGAACTCGACGCCGTTGACGTTCTTCTTGCCGACGTTTTGCTGCTGGCCGTCCGGCGCCGTGGTGCGGGCGTTGTTCATCTCGCTGCGGAAGTAGGCGGCGCTGACCGACAGGCGGCGCGCCATGATTTCCCATTTGGTGCCCAGCTCGAAGTTGCGGCTGTCCTGCGGCTTCAGGTTTTTCAGCGCCGCCGTCACCGCGTCGTTGCCGTCGCCGCCGTCGTTGCCGACCGGGGTGGACGAGGTGCCGTAGGACAGGTACACGCTGCTGTTGGCGGCCGGCTTGTAGACCAGGCCGGCCTGGTAGCTGGCGAAGTTGGAATGGACGTCGGCGCGGCCGGCCTGCGTGGTGGTGGTGCCGACCACCGAGTACGGCACCGTCAACGCGCTGCGGTAGCCGTCCCAGCGCACGCCGACGTTGAGCAACCATTGCGGGTTGAACTCGACGGTGTCGAACGCGTACACCGAACGGGTGTTGGTGACGACGTTGGTGCGCGCCGGCGATTCGCTGCGGCTGTAGGCCCACGGGTCGTTGGCGTTCGGGTTCAGCAACGGCGCGCAGTTGTACAGCGTGGCCGCGCCCGAGGTCGGGCAGGTGAAGCTATCGGTCAGCGGGTTGTTGGTGCCCGGCGCGAACAGGTAGCTGGTGCGGTCCGATTCCTCGCGGCTGAGCTCGACGCCGGTGGTGAAGCTGTGCTTGACGCCGGCGGCCTTGAAATCGCCGCTCAGGCTGGTCGCGTTGGCCAGGCCGTCGACGGTGACGTTGCGCGAATTGGCGCGGCGCCAGACGGTGCCGTACTTGACCGTGTTGCCCTTCGAATCGTCGGGCTGGGTGTAGACGTAGTCGTTGCCGCTGCTGCCGTAGCGCGTCACGTTGCGCAGCACCAGGCCGGCGCCGAACTCGTGGCGCACGTCGATGGTGCCGATGTCGGACTGGGTGTCGCGGAAGTCGCGCTTGGTCAGGCCGTAGAAGGTCGAACGCGGCACGGAAACCGGGGTGCCGTTGCCGTTCAGGGCGATGTCGGCGCGCTTGGCGGTGTTGGTGCCGACGGTGGCGAACGGGTTGTTGAACGGCAGGCCGGTGTCGGGCAGCTCGCTCGACTCCATGTGGTAGTAGCTCAGCGTGACCTTGGTCGGCGACTGCATGCCGAAGCTGACCGACGGCGCCACGCCCCAGCGCTTGCCGTTGACGAAATCGCGGCCGGCGACGTGGGCGTCGTGGCCCATGACGTTCAGGCGCACCGCGACGTTGTCGTCGATGCTGCGGTTGACGTCGACGGTGGCGCGGCGGTATTGCGCGCTGCCCAGGCCGACCGAGGCGTTGATGAAGTTGTCCGCCTTCGGCGTCTTGCTGATCAGGTTGACGCTGCCGCCGGCCGACGAGCGTCCGCCGTAGGCCGAGTTGGGCCCCTTGACCACTTCGATTTGCTCAAGCGCGAAGATTTCGCGCGACTGCGAACCGGTGTCGCGGATGCCGTCGATGTAGGTGTCGGTCTGCGCGTTGTAGCCGCGGATGAAGAGGTTGTCGCCGACCGGGTTGCCGCCCTCGGCGGCGCCGACGGTGATACCCGGCACGGTGCGCAGCGCGTCCGTCAGCGACACGGCGCCGGTCTGCGAAATGACGTCGACGGTGATCACGGTGATCGATTTGGGCGTGTCCAGCAGCGGCGCGGTGAGCTTGTTCGAGGCCGATTTCACCGGCGCCTGCAGGGTGCGCTCGGCGCCGCCGGTGATTTTTACTTCAGGCATCTGCTGCGCCTGCCCGGCCGTTTGCGCGTGCAGCGCCAGCGGCATGGCCAGCGTGGCGAAGGCGGCGAAGGCGGTGCCCGCCGCGACCGGCTGATGCTTGCGGCTCTTGATATAGCTCATTAAAACTTCTCCATGGAATTAGGTAACGGAATCGGCTGCCGGCCACCGGAATGCGGCCACCTTAAACGCGAATGATAATGATTTTCATTCGTCGCGGCAAGCAAAACTCACACATTCTCACGGATTCTGTTGTTAAACCCCTGAGAATGGGATGTGTTCTCACGGTGGCGCCGCCGCGGCGCGGCGAAATACCCGGCGCGGCGGCGGAACGGCGGCGATCTGCGCTATCATGCTTAGAATGCGGGGAGGCCCGCGGGCCCTGCGACAACGCGGCCCGGCCGCCCGCGGCGCCCACGGCGCGATCCCCTTTTCAACACCACTTTAGGAAGCCATCATGAAGGGCGATAAAGAAGTCATCCGTCTACTCAACGCACAGCTCACCAACGAACTGTCCGCCATCAACCAATACTTCCTGCATGCGCGCATGTACCGCCACTGGGGCCTGGAAAAATTGGGCAAGAAGGAATACGAGGAATCGATCGGCGAAATGAAACACGCCGACAAACTGATCGACCGCATCCTGATGCTCGACGGCCTGCCGAACCTGCAGGCGCTGCACAAGCTGCTGATCGGCGAGAACACGCCGGAAATCCTGGAATGCGACCTGAAGCTGGAACGCGCCGCCCACGCCACCGTCAAGGAAGGCATCGCCACCTGCGAAAAAGCCGGCGACTACGTCACGCGCGACCTGTTCCTGATGATCCTCGACGACACCGAGGAACACATCGACTGGCTGGAAACGCAGATCGACCTGATCGCCAAGGTCGGCCTGCAAAACTACCTGCAAAGCCAGATGGGCGAGTAAGCCGGCCACCGGGGACAGACCACGATTTTCGAGAAATATTTCTCGAAAATCGTGGTCTGTCCCCGAAGCGGAAATCCAATTAAAAAGGGCTGGTGCGCATCTGCGCACCAGCCCTTTTTTACGCGTTCAAGCCGGCGATCAGTTGAAGTTGTACTTGGCCGACAGGTTGACGCGGCTCAGGTCGCCCTCTTCGCCGGCCAGCGTCTTGCGCCGGCCCAGGATGTACTCGGCGCCGAAGTCGACACCCTTGACCGGGTTCCAGATGAAGCCCAGATGCGCCTGCCATACCTTGCTGTTGACCGCGTATTGGCCGCTGTCGAGGCCGTTGGCGCGGGCGTAGTCGGTGTAGGCGTTGTCATAGTTGCGCTGGTAGCCGACCGAGCCGTTAAAGCGCAGCGTGTCCGACGGCTTGTGCTGGTAGCCGAGCACCACGCCCAGGGCTTTCTCGGTCAGGATGCGCTTGTTGGCCGCGTCGTACAGCGCGCCTTCGATGTAGTTGAAGTAGCGGCCGATGCCGGTGCCGCCGGTCAGGCCGACGGTCATGAAGTCGCTGCCGAAGGTCTTGTACAGTGCGCTGGCGGCGAAGCCGTAGCCGCGCTTCGACAGGTCGACATCGGCGCCGTCGTCGAGGCGGTGCTCGGTGACGACGCCGCGCACGCTGACGCCGCCCCAGCCGAAGCCCTTGTCCCAACGGGCCACGACGTCCGGCACCTTCGAGAAGCCCTTGGTGGTGGCGGCGAACGAACTGCTGCCGTCAGCCTGCTTGCTGACGACGCCGGTGACCGGGTCGACCGTTTCGACGATGTTCGGCGTGCCCTCGAGCACATAACTGGAGGCGTTTTCGGCGGCGACGGTAAAGCTGCCGTAGTCCTTGGTCGGGTAGGTGTAGCGCACCATCGGCTGGCGGATGAACGTGCCGCCGATGGTGCCGTTGAAGTCGACCGTCTCGGGCGAGTTGTCGACGTCCATGAAGGTCGACCAGGTCTGGCCCACCAGCAGGCCGCCGAACTGGCCGTAGGCGTGGCGCAGGCGGAAATTGTAGCTATTCGTCGCTTGCTGCGTGTAGATGTTCTTGATGTCGCCGTAGACGGCGGCGTTGCCGGTGCGCGGGTCGTTGTTGAAGTCGCCTTCGATCTTCACGCTCAGCGGGCCGTACTGGGTCGGCGTGCTGGCCTCGATGCCGAAGCGCGAGGTGCGCGCGTGCAGGTAGTTGCCACCCTTGCGGCGGCCTTCGGCGGAATCGTTCAACGGCGCGTACGGCGCGAAGGTCGAGTAGTCGTTGTTGGCGTTGTCGCCCTTGAACTCCTTGACCATGTTCAGCTCGGCGAAGCCGTACAGGCGCACCGAGGTGTCGGAACCGGGCAGGCGCGAGGAATTCGGGATGTCGCCGCCGACGACGGCGTCCTTGACGCGCAGTTCAACCTGCTCGACGCGCTCGGCCAGCTCGGCGTTCGAAATGGCCGGGGCCGGGGCCGCGGCCGGGGCCTTGGCTTGTTTGAGTTCCTTCAGCTCGTCGCCGAGGCGCTTGATTTCGGCGCGCATGTCGGCGAAATCCTTGGCCGACTGGGCTTGCGACGGCGCGGCGACGACGGCGAACATCAACGCGATGGACGCGCTCAGGCTGGTGTGTTTCAAATTCATTAAAAGTCCCCTTGAATTAGTATTTTATGGTGGTGCTGCTTGCTGCTATGGACCGCGCCGGTCGCTTAGTTGGCGATCTGTCCCAGGAATGCGCGGATGCGTTCGTTGCGCGAATTGCCGAAGAACTCTTCCGGCGGCGCCTCGGCCAGGATCTGTCCCTTTTCAAAGAACACCACCCGGTCCGCCACTTCGCGCGCGAAACCCATCTCGTGCGTGACGACGATCATCGTCATGCCCGAGCGCGCCAGGTCCTTCATCACGTCCAGCACTTCCTTGATCATTTCCGGATCGAGGGCGCTGGTGGGCTCGTCGAACAGCATCACTTTCGGCTGCATCGCCAGGGCCCGCGCGATGGCCACGCGCTGCGCCTGGCCGCCGGAGATCTGGTGCGGGTACTTGCGCGCCTGCTCGACCAGGCCGACCTTGGCCAGCAAGACCAGCGCGGCCTCCTCGGCCTGGGCCCGGGTAACGTTGCGCAGGCGCCGCGGCGCCAGCGTAATGTTGTCCATCACCGTCAGGTGCGGGAACAGGTTGAAGCTCTGGAACACCATGCCGACTTCGCGGCGCACCGCGTCGATGTGCTTCAAGTCGGCGTTCAGTTCGATGCCGTCGATGACGATGCGGCCGGCGTCGTGCGTTTCAAGCCGGTTCAGCATGCGCAGGAAGGTCGACTTGCCGGAGCCGGAGGCGCCGATGATGACGGCCACCTCGCCCTGGTAGAACTCGGTCGAGACGTCCTTGATCACGTGGAACTTGCCGAAATGCTTGTTGATGTTTTGCGCGACGATCAGCGGTTCCTTGCCGTCGCTGCGCGGGGCGCGGCGCAACTGCGCCGTGTCTGCCAGATTCATGTCTTTATCTCCGCTCATTTAGTGACGCTCCACATCGAGTTGTCGTTCGATCGCGCCGGAAATCTGCGTCATGATCGACGTCATGATCAGGTAGATGCAGGCGGTCGTCAGGAACACAGGAATCGGTTCGAACGAGGCCGACTGGACCCGGTTGCCGATGTTGGACAATTCCACCACGCCAATCACATACGCCAGGCTGGAATCCTTCAGCAGCGAGACGATGTTGTTGACCAGCGGCGGCAGCGCGATGCGGAAGCTCTGCGGGAACACCACGTCGCGGAAGGTCATGAACGGGCTCAACCCCAGCGAACGGGCCGCCTCGGTCTGGCCCTTGTGGATGGCCAGGATGCCGGAGCGGATCGCCTCGGCGTTGTAGGCGCCGACGTTGAGCGACAGCGCCAGCACGGCGGCGTTGAACTCCGACAGGCGGATGCCGAACACTTCCAGGTTGAAGGCAAACAACACTTGCACCAGCAGCGGCGTGCCGCGCAGCACCCAAATGTAGAAATTGGCGACCCAGCGCAACGGCGCCACCCGCGACAGCTTGGCCAGCGCGACGATGATGCCGATGATGATGCCGAGCGGGCCGGCGATCGCGGTCAACTGCACCGTGACCATGGCGCCTTCGGCGAACTGCTGCGCGGCCGGGCCGATCGGGCTAGGCAACCAGCTTAGCGGAATGGCCATCAACCACAGGAAGGCGACCATGGCGAACATGGCCAGGGCGATGGTGACCGCGCTGCGTCGCTCGCGCGACCAGCCGGCAGGCAAAAATGTGCTTGCTGATTTCAACTGACTCTCCTGACGGTGACAATAAACGCTGCGTTACTTGTTGCTTACTTGCAGCGAATGTCTTCTTGCAAATATTTTTCGGAGAGCGCCTTGTAGCTGCCGTCGGCCATCAATTCGGCCAGCGCCTTGTCGTAGGCGGCGGCCAGCGGCGCGTTGCCCTTTTTGATCGCGGCGGCGACTTTTTCGACGAACAGGTAGTCGCCCATTTTCAGGCCGCCGGAGGCGTTCGTCGCCAGCGCGTTCTTGACCACGAAACGGTCGCTGACCCAGGCGTCGACGCGGCCGTTGACCAGCGCGGCGCGGGCGTCGGTATCTTGCGGGAAGTTTTTCACTTCCTTGACGCCGGCCACTTTCTTAACGTTTTCAAAGTAGGTCGAACCGGTCTGCACCGACACGGTCTTGCCGGCCAGCGTCTCGACGCTGTGCACGGCCGGGTCTTTCGAGACGATCACGCCGCCGCTGCAATAGTGCGGGCTGGTGAAGGTGACGGCCTTGGCGCGGTCCGGCGTGATGCCGAACGAGGCGATGACGACGTCCCAGCGGTCCTGGCGCAAGCCGGCCAGCAGGGCGTCGAAGGACAGCGATTTCCATTCGACGGCTAAGCCCATTTTCTTGGCGATGGCGTCGCCCAGTTCGACTTCGAAACCGGTCAGCTTGGAACCCTGGAAATAGTTGAACGGAGGATAGGCACCCTCGGTGGCGATGATGATCTTGCCGTCGGCCTTGATCTCGTCATACGTGCGGGCCTGCGCGGACGCGCCGACGACCAGACTGGCGATAGCGACTGCCAAAAATTTCAAACTCTTCATATGTCCCCCCTACTGAAAGAATTGCTGTTTAGTACACTTTAGTGTACTTCTTGTGTTTTGATTGTTCCCTGCAATTAGCAACTACTGGTGCTATTACAACAGCTACCGGGAAGTCCTCAAACCATGGGCGCGACCTCATCTTACGAAAATGAGACACCGGCGGCGGTCCGCCGGACGGCACGGGGGAGGCGCTTGCCCCCCCGCCCGGCGGCGGCGGCCCGACGGCGTCGAAAAAAAACATCGTCTGTTGCGGCGCAGCCACAGACTGGGCGCCGCGCCGGTATAGACAACCCATCATAAGACAAATCGACGGCGATGATAAAGCCTTTCGGCCCGCACCGCCAGTTGCGCCGGCCGGCGCGGCGACCCTGCGTTCCAAAAAACAACTGCCGACGCCGCGACGCCGGCGCGAGCACGTGGCCGGCCCCTCGGGGTCTGGCCCCCAGCCTTTGCTTTTGCTTGGTTTTGCTGTGTGCGGTGAAAAAAACCAGGGCGTACCCGGAGGGTCCGACCCCAACCCCGGGTTCCTCGCGCGCTACACGCGCACGCAGATGACGCGCGCGCCCGGGGCCACGCCCAGGCTGCGCATCGCCTCGGGCGGCAGCGCGACGTTGTCGCCGTGCTCCAGCGCCGGGCAGGCCAGCATGACGGCGCGGAAGGTGCCGTCGCGGACGCTGCCGACCACGTAGTTGCGCCCGGGCTGGTCGCCGGCCGGCCCGGCCGCCTCGACGCGCCGCGGCATCGACGACGAGAACGAGCGCAGCGCGTTCTTGTGCGCCTGCAGGATCGGGCCGCCGTCGAAGATGTCGATGTGCTGGCCCGGCTCGAAGCCCTCCTGCGCCAGCATGCGCAAGGCCGCCTCGCCCTCGGGATGGACGCGGCCCATGGCGCCCTGGGCGTCGGACGGCAGCAGCGGCACGTAGACCTGGTAGTGCGGCATCAGCTCGACGATCAGGGTGCGGTTGCGGGCGCCCTCGACGACCCGCTCGGCCTCCATGAAGTCCATCTGGAAGAATTTGCGCCCGATCGCGTCCCAGAACGGCGAGGCGCCGTTGGCGCCGGTGGCGCCGGCCAGCGCGACGAAGAAGCGGTCGCCGAAGCGCTGCGGCGCGGCGGCGGCGAACAGCAGGCGCGCGCGCGACAGCAGCGCCGCCCCGGGGCCGACGCTGCGCCAGTCGCGCACGGCAAAGCTCGACAGCTGCGAATGCCCGGTCAGCTCCGAACACAGCGTCAGCGCATGGATGCTGTGGCTGATGTTGAGGTCGCGCGAGACTTGCTGCACGGCGTCGTTGCGAAACGCGAAGTAGGTGCCGTTCGAGCCGGCGATCGCCGATATCGCCGCCGAGCCGGCGATGCTGCCGTCGGCACCGTCCTCCAGCACGAAGATATACGACTCTTCGCTGGGAATGTCGACCTGGGTGGCGAACGAGGCGATTGAATGCTCGACCGAGCGGGCGATCGCCTCGCGGGTTTTCGGCAGCGTGTGCATCCACGGCGTGGCCACGCCGGCGAGCGACTCCAGCGCCGCGATATCGCGCATTTCAACGGGGCGAACTATATACATGGGACAACTCCAATGCCGGGGTGTCTATTATAAAAAAACGCCGGCGCCGGCGCATGCGCCGGCGCGACGGCGACTTTCACTTTGCGGCCGGACGCCGCCTCACAGCAGCAGCTTGCGCTGGCGCTCCTCGCGCGGCGAAATGCCGAACAGCGCGCTGAAGGCGGTCGAAAAATGCGAGCCCGACGAAAAGCCGCAGATCAGGCCCACCTGGACGATGGAGTGGCTGGAATCCATCAGCAACTGGCGCGCCCGCTGCAGGCGCAGCTCCAGGTAGTAGCGCGACGGCACGCTGCCGAGGTATTGTTTGAACAGGCGCTCGAGCTGGCGCCGCGAAATGCCGACCAGGTTGGCGACGTCGTCGGTCGTCAACGGCTCCTCGATGTTGGCCTCCATCAGCATGACCGCCTCCGACAGCTTCGGTTGCAGCGTGCCGAAGCGCGCCTGCAGCGCGAAACGCTGGCGCTCGGCGTGGCCGCGGATGCGGTCGACGCACAGCAACTCCTTGATCTGCGATTGCAACGGCGTGCCGTAGCAGGCTTGCAACAGCGTCAGCGCGAAGTCGATGCTGACGGCGCCGCCGCAGCAGCTCAGGCGCTTGCCGTCCATTTCGAACAGGTTCGGCGTCAGGATCACCCGCGCGCCGATGTCGTGGGCGTCCGGGTACAAGGTCCATGGCAAGGCCACGCGCAAGCCATCCAGCGCGCCGGCGCGCGCCAGCCACAGCACCGGCGCGCCGACCGCGCCCCAGAACTGCGCCTGGGCGCCGCGCTCGATCAACTGGCGGCACTGCTCGGGCGCCAGCGCGGCGGCGTCCTCGTCGGCCACCAGCAACGCGATGTGCCAGCGTTCGCGCTGGCGCTCCGCCGCGGCCGCCAGCGCGGCGCCGGCCTCCACCACCTCGACCAGCAGGCGTTGCGGCCCGAGGATTTTGGCGGCCAGGCGCAGCGGATGCGCCAACCCCGCCAGCGTCACCGAAAATGGGCCGCCGGCGTTGATCAGCAGGATGCGCAACGGCGCTTCAAGCTTGAGGGTGGATAAACTGGTAAATGGCATGGCGCGGGCGGGCACTCACTTCCTTGAATTCGATACGGCGGCGCGCGGCCACCGGTTTGGCCTGCGGCAATCATTGCAAGGGGAACAGTCTAACGCGATTTTTGCACCAATTGCACAACAAGTCGCAAAAGTGGCCGGGTTTCGTAGATCGGGTTAGCCCAAGGGGCGTCAGCCGACTGGCGTCGGCGGCGGCTCGGCCGCGGATGGCGTGTTCCGCCTCGGCGGCCCCCCGCACCCGACCTACGGCACGGAAGGGGCGGGCTTGGTTTTGACGAACAGCACGGCCGCCGCCGCGCACAGCATCAGCGCGCCGGCCAGGCGGATGACGTTTTCCGGGTTGCCGCCGAGCCAGGCGCGGTAGAACAGCGGCAGCGTGAAAATCTGGATAATCATCGGGATGACAATGAACATGTTGAAGATACCCATATAGACGCCGGTGCGCTCCGGCGGAATGCTGCCGGCCAGCATGATGTAGGGGTTGCCCATGATGCTGGCCCAGGCCAGGCCGACGCCGACCATCGGCACCAGCAGCAGCGCCGGGCTGTGGATTAGCGGGATGCCGAGCATGCCGGCGCCGGCCAGCGCCAGGCAGACGCTGTGCATGGTTTTCGGGCCGTAGCGACGCGTGAACGGCACCAGCGCGAAGGCGCCGAGGAAGGCGACGAAGTTGTAGAAGGCGCCGATCTGGCCGTTCAGCAGGCCGGCGTCGCGGAAACCCTGCGCCGCCGGGTCGCCGGTGCCGTAGATGGTCGCCGCCAGCGACAGCATGATGTATTGCCAGTAGCAGAACATGGCGTACCACGTGAACAGTTTGACCCAGGCCAGTTGCTTCATCGTCGCCGGCATGTCGCGCAGCGCCGCGCCGATGTCGCCCAGCGTGTGGCGCCAGCCCGGCGGCTTGGCGCGAATCTGCGCCAGTTCGAACTCGCTCAACGGGTGCTCCGGCGTGGTCTTCAGGGTCCACAGAATCGAGCTGATCGAAAACACCGCGCCGATCATGAAGGCGGCGATGACGATGTGCGGAATGTGGCTGCCGTTGACGGCGTCCTTGTCCATCCCCAGCAGCACCAGCAGCGACGGCGCCAGGTAGGCCAGCGTCTGCCCCAGTCCGGTGAAGGCGCTCTGGGTCAGGAAGCCGAGCGAGTGCTGGCTTTTGTCGAGCTTGTCGCTGACGAAGGCGCGGTACGGTTCCATCGTCACGTTGTTGGCGGCGTCGAGTATCCACAGCAGGCTGGCGGCCATCCACAGGGTCGGGCTGAACGGCATGGCGACCAGCCCGAGGCTGCACAGGATGGCGCCGATCAGGAAGTACGGCGTGCGCCGGCCCCAGCGCGTGACGGTGCGGTCGCTCATGGCGCCGATCAGCGGTTGCACCAGCAGCCCCGTCATCGGCTCGGCCAGCCATAGATACGGCAGGCTGGCCTCGTCGGCGCCGAGGTATGTGTAGATCGGGCTCATGCTGCTTTGCTGCAGTCCAAAGCTGAACTGGATGCCGAAGAAACCGATGTTCATATTGACGATCTGCCAAAACGTCAACCGCGGTTTCTGCCGGGTTGCCGTGGCTACGGCCTTGTGCAAGTGTTGGGTCATGTCGGTCTCGTTATGTTGTCGTTATTATGCTGGCGATGTGCTTTTTACCGGACTAGGCGCTGTGCTCCAGCCACAGCATGGCCCAGGGCTGCAGCGTGATGCGGCCGCAGCGGGCGTCGCCGCCGAGGCAGTCGGTCCAGCGCCCTTCCGCTAGCTGGTAGCGCACTTCGGCGCCGCTGAAATTGCCGAGGAAGAGGAAGCGCGGCCCGCGCGCCAGCGCCAGCAGCGCCGCTTGCCAGGTGTCGAGCAGCGCGCGCGGCGCGCCGGCGGCCAGCTCCGGGCGCTCCTGGCGCACCGCGATCATGCGCCGCAACCCGGCGTGGACCCGGCCCGCCAGGCTGGCGCCGTCGTGCCGTTGCGCCAGCCGGGCGTCGTCGAAGTCGGGCCGCTGCAACCAGCGGCTGTCGATGGCCCGTTCCGGCCGGGCCAGGAAGGCGTAGTCGTTCAGCATGCCCAGCTCGTCGCCCATGTACAGCACCGGCAGCGCGCCGAAGCATAGCGCCAGGCCGTGCAGCAGCAGCAGGCGGCGCAAGGCCTGCTGGCGCGCCGGCTCGTTGTCGGCCCGTTCCAGCCCGGCCAGCGACGCGGCCATGCCATTGCTGCCGTGCGCGGCGTGCGCGCCGCTGGTCTGGAACGGCGCGCCGGCCGGGTAGCCGCCGTCGGCGCCGGCGAAGAAGTTGGAGATGCGCGCCAGCCGCGCGGTGGCGTCGGCGCCGTCGCCGCCGGCCTCGCCGCGCAGCACGTTCCAGCCGATGTCGTCGTGGCAGCGCACGTAGCTGAGCCAGCTGGCGTGCGGCGGCAGCGGCGGCGTCGCCGCGATCACCCGGCGCAGCAGCTCGGTGTCCTGCTCGGCCAGCGCGCCCCAGGCCGCCGCCATCAGGCTGCTGTGGTAGGCGATGTGGCATTCGGGCGCGGCGGCGCTGCCGAAGTAGGCCGGCAGCAGCGGCGTCGGCACGATCGCCTCGGCCTTGAGCAGCACGCCCGGGGCGGCGATGGCGACGATGGCGCGGATCGCCTGCAGCAGGCTGTGCGCCTCCGGCTGGTTCATGCAGTTGCTGCCCTCGCGTTTCCACAGGAAGGCGGTGGAGTCGAGCCGGAACACTTCGACGCCGCGGTTGGCCAGCCCCAGCAGCGCCTCGGCGATGGCGCCGAAGACCGCCGGGTTGGCGTAGTTCAAGTCCCACTGGTAGGGGTAAAAAGTGGTCCAGACCCAGCGCCCCAGCGCGGCGACGTAGCTGAAGTTGCCCGGCGCGGCCTGAGGGAACACCTGGCCCAGCGTGCGCTCGTAGCGCTGCGGGGTTTTGCGGTTCGGGTAGGTGTGGAAGTAGTCGAGCATGCCGGGCGCGCCGGCGACGGCGGCCAGCGCCCACGGGTGGTCGTCGGCGACGTGGTTGAGCACCATGTCCGAGCACAGGCTGATGCCGTTCTCGCGCAGTTGCGCGGTCAGGTCTTCCAGGTCGGCGTTGCTGCCGAGCGCCGGTTCGACCTCGTCGAAGCTGGCCACCGCGAAGCCGCCGTCGCTTTCGCCGGCGCGCGCGCGCAGGAACGGCAGCAGGTGCAGATAGGTCACGCCCAGCTCGCGCAGGTGCGGTATGCGCGCGGCCACGCCGCGCAGCGTGCCGCCGAAGCGCTGCGCGTAGGCGCTGTAGCCGAGCATCCGCTGGCCGGCGAACCAGTCGGGCCGCTCGGCCCGCTCGGCGTCAAGCGCCAGCAGCGCCGGCGGGCGCGCCGCGTGCAGCCGCCCGACCGCCTCCATCAGGTCGCCGAACCAGGCGTCGAAATCGGCGCGCTCGCCGTACAGGCTGGCCAGGCGCTGGTACAACACCGGCTCGTGGCGGGCGTAGCGGCGCGCCGCGTCGGCGTGCAAGTGGGCGGGCATCGCCGCCAGCATGCGCTGTAGCGGGGGAAAAGTGGCGATCATATTCAATGTGGTGCGTCCGATGTGGTGCGCCGCGCGACGGGGCGGTGGCCCGGCCGCGCGGCGGGGGGTTTAGAACGAGTACTTGACGCTGGCTTTGACGGCGCGCCCGCCGATGGCGCGGGCGGCGCTGCCGTTTCCTTCGACTTCGGTGTAGCCGATGCGGTCGAACAGGTTGTTGGCGCTCAGCGACAGCTGGGCCTGCGGCGTCAGTTGGTAGTTAACGAAGGCGTTGACCACGCGGTAGGCCGGCATGACGATGCTGTGCCGGTCGTCGGCCCACGATTTTCCCGTGCCGATGACGCTGACGCCGAAGCGGGCGTCGCCCAGCTCGTAGGTCGGGGCGATCTGGTAGACCACGGCGGCCTGGCGCCGCGGCGTGTGGCCGATGGTCGCCTCGCCGCCCGGCGCGGTCGCGGTGATGTGCGCCTTGGTGTAGGTCAGGCCGCCGTTGACGTGGAAGTCGCCGGCGCTGTAGGCCGACTCCAGCTCGACGCCCTTGGCGTCGTAGCTGTTGGCGGTGCTGACCTGGGTGGTGGCCTCGTAGTTGCTCTCCTTAGTCTTGGCCTGGAACAGCGTGGCGAAGGCGCTAAACGGCCCCTTGCGCCATTTCACGCCGCCTTCGAGCTGCTTGACGGTGTTGATGTTGACCGGCGCGCTGCCGTCGAGCGGCGTGCCGAACAGGATGCGGTCGGCGTTGAAGGCGACGCCGTCGCTGGCGCGGGCGAACACGGCCAGGTTCCGGTCCAGCTTGTAATTGCCACCCACCGAGTACGAGGTGTGCTTGATTTTATAGTCGACCGTTTGCACCGTCGCCGGATCGAAGCGGACGCCGCCGGCGGCGCTGTTGTAGCTGCCGCTGGCGCGCTGGCGGTCTTGCCGCACGCTGGCGTCGACGTTCAAGTCGCCGCGTTCGAGGCCCAGGTTCAGGTAGGGCGAGAGCAGCTTGTATTCGACGTCGACGGCGCGCGCGCAGCAGGCGTTGAAGGCCGGCCCGACCAGCCCCGGCGTGGCGCTGGCCGTGTGCAGCAGCGCCGGCTTGTCGCCGCTGGCCTGCATCAGGTATTCGTTGAAGCTCCAGGTCAGGCCGAGCTTTTGCAGCGAGTTGTACAGGCCGGCGGTGGCGGTCAGCTTGGCGCCGTCGAACTGGAAGTTCTTGGCCAGCTTGGTGTCGCTGAGGGTGTTGCCGGCGTCGTCGATCGAGGTGTTGAACACCACCGCCGAGAAGCCGCGGCCGTTGTAGGCCTGGCCCTTGCGCGGACCGGTGGCGATAGTGTAGTTGCCGAGCGCGCCGTTGTTGGCGGCGAAGACGCCGATGAAGCGGCCGCCGTTGTCCGACTTGCGCAAGTTCTCGCTCAGGGTCCAGCCGCCGCCGAGCTTGAACGAGGCCTCCAGGCCGAGCGAGTTGCTGGTCACGTGCAAGCCGTCGTTGACGTCGCTCGACACGTGCTTGTTGTTCTTGTCGAGCGTGACGTCGCGCACCCAGTACGGCGAGTAGAACGACACCGTGCGCGGGTCGATGCCGGGCATTTCCGAAATGCGCTGGTTGCTGACCTGGACCGGCACCGGCAGCGCCGTCGGCGACTTGTCGTCGAGGTGCTTGAACGACAAGCGGATGAAGCCCTGGTCCAGTTCATGGGTGATGTTGCCGCGGATCTGGCCGCCCTCTTCCATGTTGAGACCGGTCTTGCGCACCCCCTCGCCGCTGCGGTAGGAGCCGCCGATGAAGAAGCGGGTGCGCTCGGAGATCGGCGCGCCGTAGTCGAAGTCGTAGCGGGTCTGGTCGTAGCCAAGGCCGCGGCTGATGCCGATGCTGCCGCCCTTTTCCTTGCCGGTCTTGCTGATGAAGTTGATGATGCCGCCCGGCGAGTTGCTCGCCAGCGTCGAGGCGGAGCCGCCGCGCACCACTTCCAGGTGGTCCAGCGTGCCGTCGATTTTGACGTAGCTGTCCGGCGTGATGAAGTTGAAGTCGCCCGACTGCAGCACCGCCAAGCCGTCCTCCTGGATTTGCACGTAGCGCGAGCCGCCGGCCGAAATCGGCACGCCGCGCACGGTGATGTTGGCGTTGCCCTCGCCGCCCGACGACTCCGCGCGCAGGCCGGGCACCGCGCGCAGCACGTCGGCGGCGCTGCTCGGCGCCGTTTGCAGCATCGTGCTCAGCTCCATGGTGCTGACCGAAACGCTCGACTTCATCTTCGAGGCGCCGCCGGCGGTGCCGGTGACGACCACGCGTTCCAGGTTCAGGCCCTCGGCGGCGGGCTTGGCGGCCGGCGCGACCTGCGCGGTGTTCGCAACGGGTTCGGCGGCGGTTTCGGCGGCCGGCTCGGCGGCCTGGGCTTCTTGCGCGTGGGCGGCGCCGATATGCAGCACTGCGACGGCGACGGCTGCGGCCATGCAGCCGAGTTTGGCGATACGTGTATCCATAGTCTCCTCCAGTTTGTCGGTCGCCGCGACGGGGCGGCGACGATTGAGCCCTCGCCGACGCGCGCAAAACCGAACCGTCCGTTTTGTCGCTGCGTTTGCTGGGCAGGTGCGCCATTATTCATCGAATAAGAAATTATTGCAATCGATTGCAATGGAGGATTTGAGCTGGAAATTTCCGTTGTTTTTTCATGAATTCACGCGGCGATTAGCTATGTAGAGTGCGATTCTTCCTCCGTATTTGCGTCGTGCCCCTTGCTGCGCCGCAGCATAAAAATAAATGAAATATTTGGAATTTATGCAATCGGTTGCAATAACCAAGTAACGCGCGAGATGTGCGGAAACGCGGCTGCGTTCCCGCATGGCGGGGGGACTGCTGGCCTTTATCGCTGACGCTGTGCCAGTTGGACGATGACTCGTTCGAGCGTAGTCGTTCCCGCCCATTCGACCGCGGTGGGATCGCTGTTGATGCCGATATGGGAGCAATTGAGGCCACGGGTCATTTCGGCGAACCCAGCCAGGGCGGCCCTTGAGAAATGGGCATCCGCCAGCGCTTTGGCCCACTCTGCTTCCGGCAGGACCGCCACGTCGACAGGCTTCTGCAGCGTGGCCGAAATAATGGCGGCGACATCATCCGGGGCGTAGTCTGCGGGCCCCGAGAGAGTGACGATGCGGGTCCCCGTTGTTTTTTCTTGCAGCAAAGCAGCTGCGGTGCTACCGACATCGACAGTCGCCACCATCGGGAGAGGACGCTGTGGTGGCGCCAGAAACGTCGGCAGAGTGCCGCTGCGCAGGGCCTGTCCGACCATCGGCATCCAGTTCTCCATGAAATAGGCGGCGCGCAGGAAGGTGGTGGAAACACCGGTTTCGCCCAAACGCTGTTCGAACATGCGGTTCATCCTGATCCATCCGGTGCCGCTTTCACGGTCGGCGCCCACCGAGGAAAGCGCCACAAGCCTGGGCACGTGCGCCGCAACCGCAGCGCGCGCCGTGGTATCGGCGATCAAGCCTGCCCTCTCGAACAGGTCTTCACGGGCGTAGTGCTGCGGACTGACGACATAGGCGCCCTGGACCCGACTGAGCGCCTTGGTCATCGAGGCCAGGTCTGTCAGGTCGGCCACGGCAATCTCTGCGCCGCGTTCGGCCCACGGCCGGCCCTTGGCCGGGTCGCGTACCACGACGCGCACGGGATGGCCGGAGCGCAAAAGCGCATCGGCGGCAGCGGCGCCGGTACGGCCGGTCACGCCGAATACAACGTAAGGAAGGGGGGAGGCAGCAGTCATAAAAATCTCCTATTCAGATGAAACAGGATGGTGCATGATTACTCGACATACATAAATGGCATGAAAGTCATAGTCACCATGCACCAAGTGGATTTATCGACGGTCGACCTCAATCTGTTAAAGCTGTTCGAAGCACTCGTTCGGGAGCGAAGCGTTACCCAGGCGGGCCTGCGCTTGGGCTTGAGCCAACCGGCCGCCAGCCGCGCGCTGGGGCGACTGCGCACGATGCTGGGTGATCGCCTGGTGGTCCGCGGCAAACTCGGTCTGGAACTAACACCCCGCGGCGAAACGCTGGCAGGTCCAGTGGCCAAGCTACTGGACGACGCCCGGGGCATCGTCTCGCCTGCCGTCTTCGATCCCGCCTCTGCAACGGGGCGCATCACGATCGCCGCTCACGATCACCTGAGCCTGATGGTCCTTGCTGGTTTGATCGCCCGCTTCGAGCGCCATGCGCCTGCGCTCAGTCTCCATATCGCGCAGCCTGCTGGGGACAACGTGCGGCTTATCGAGCAGGGGGGCGCGGATCTGGCACTGGGGATTTTCGAGGCACTGCCCGGCAGTTTCCATCGACGCGGCCTTTACGCCGACAGCTTGGTGTGCGTGGCGAGGTCCGATCACCCCGGTGTGGCGGACGGACTCAGTCTGCAGCGTTATGTGAGCTTGCGCCACACTGCCGTGACCATTTCCGGCGTGGGAGAAAGCGCGGTCGACGTCGCTCTCTCGACACTGGGGCTCACCCGCCACGTCGCACTGCGCGTTCCCCACTTCCTTGCCGGTGCGATGTTGGTGGCGGACAGCGACATGATTCTCACCTTGCCAAGCCGTTTGGCGCGCCTACTTGCGACAAAGCTCCCGCTCGCTATCCTGGATCTACCGCTACAGCTTGCGCCCCTGTCGCCAGCCATGATCTGGCACGAGCGTTTCCACCGCGACCCTGCCCATATTTGGGTCAGGCAGCAGCTTGTCGACGTCGTCGCGTCGTTCAATACGGTCGCATAAATGTCCGCTGCGATGTACGGACCTCACTATGCGCGCGCGTCTACATAAACCCACGCCGTTCTTCCGGAGGACAGTGGAGCTAAGACGCGCTGGTAGTCTGATACTTCATATTTGTCTGCATGCGCGAGTTCATCATCCGTAACCTCGAAAACGGTACCGGCAACGCGGTGTGTCGTTATGCCCGTTTGTTTAACGATGGGATGGTGGCTCTTGCCACTTGTCTTGACAACCTGCGGGTCGTCGATTTTCACCATCGATCGATGAAACCCCGGCAATTGGTCGGCGCTACCTTGAAGCTCGCGCCCAAAGGTGGCCAATTGCACGTCACGCTGCTGGAGCGTTCCATACGAAAAGAGAAGTTGCGTCATTGAGTCTGGCCTCCTTCACAGTAAGTTCAAAGCTTGGAACAGCCAGCCGGATTGTGCACGCGGTGCGTGGAAGCTGGATTGTTGACGAGCTTGGCAAGCGATCGGCTAGGCCGTGCGACAAGCTCACCGCCACAGTTCGGGCATTTGGCCGCGAAAGTCGTCGCGCAAGCCTCGCAGAAGGTGCACTCGAATGAACAGATGCGGGCACCGGATTGCTCCGCGGGAAGGTCTTTGTCACAGCATTCGCAGCTAGGTTTCATTTTCAGCATCGCGCTGTCCTTTATTGTGATTGTCCAACGACGTTGAGGCCGGCGCGCGCGTCAAGGAACTCCTTGTTCATACTGAAATTGACAGGCCGCGCAGGCTATCAATGAGGGCTTGATCCGCCTCGATCACGGCCGTCGTGTAGCTGTCGATGCATGCCATTACCGCGTCACAAGGACCTTGCAACCACGCTTGACTGCCATAAAAGCGCTCCTGGCTCCGGCGCCGATGCAACACGTCCCGATAGGCCCGGATCAGCAGATAGTCGTCAGGTGAATGCAATGAGGAGCGCGCGGCGACGACGTCGGTGCCCGCCGCAAGCAGAAGCGGCACGGAACGCTGCTGCATCACCTGGTGGAACGCATCCGCTGAGCCTGGCTTGAGTTTATATCCCCTGATTTCAATGATTTGCTTCATTTGTCTGGCCCAGGCCGCAAAGACACCATGATAAGGTTCTATCGGCTTGTGAACAACGCGCGATCAACGGAGTTAAGCGGTGGTTTGCGACAGTATTGAAGGTTTTCCGGGGCGTTTTCCTTGAATGTCAAAACTGGGTATTTACGCTCGCCAAATTGCCCTCTTTGAGCGCTTTGGGGGGCCGCGGCACGCTGCCCAGCCGGGTCAATATTTGATACGCGGCGGTCACTCTCTGGTCGATCGGGTAATTCCTGTTGGCCAGCATGACGATGCCTATTTTTTTTGCCGGATGATAGAGCGCATACGCGGCAAAGCCAGCCGTTGAACCGGTTTTATTGATCAGCACATCGGTTTGCGGCGGCAACGGTGGCGTGAGCTTGCTGACACTGGTCGTGTCATAGATTATTTTGTAGGAATTGCCCGCCAACAAACGCGACAAATCCACCGTGCCGGGATATTGCTCCCACATTAAATCTTGCGTCATGTCGGCCGACTTGAAATAGCCGGTGTGGGTGTCGGTGATCGCGCGCTGCAGCTTGCCATCCAATTTGACGAGGCCCATGTTGGCGTCGATATAGCGGATCAAGTCCGCCGCACTGGTTTTTACGCCGTAGGATTCGAGGGCCAGCAGGCCGGGGTTCACCCTGACCGGCGCGTCCTCCTTGTTGTAGCCCTGCGCGTAATGCTGCATTTGCGCTGCCGGCACGTTGACGTAGCTGTGCGTCATTCCTAGTTCAGGAAACAGCCTTTTCTCCATCGCATCCGCAAACGACATGCCCATGCTCTTGGCCGTGACGATGCCAAGCAGGCCGATGCCCGGGTTGGAGTAAGTCCGGTTCGTGCCCGCGGCGTGCGCGGGTTTCCAGTTCTTGTAGTATTCCATTAATTGCTCGGTATTGCTCACCTCGTCCGGGATTTGCAGCGGGAAGTTGCCGGCCGTATGCGTGCCCAAATGAAGCAGGCTGATATTGTCAAAGCTGCTGCCACGCAAGTAGGGCAAATGCTGGCTGACACTATCCGATAGTGAAAACAAACCATGGACCTGCGCGTAAGCGGCCAGTGTTGCCGTGAAGGTTTTGCTCACCGAGCCGATCTCGAACAAGGTGGCGTTGCTAACGGCTTGCCCGGTTTCCTTGGACGCCACGCCGTAGTTGTAGAAGTAGTTTTTGCCATTCACGGTCAACGCCACCGCCATGCCCGGAATAGCGGATTTTTTCAGCAGCGGCTTGATCACGGAGTCCACCGTATCCTGGATCTCGGATGGATCCATATTGTCGGCGGCATGGCTGGCGGCCGCCAGAAGACAGGACGACAGCAGTGTCAGAAGACGCATGGTTTTCGGGGGCATATGGATGATTCCTTCAAAGATTGATGCCGCCGTACTGCGACAAGTATCACCATATTGCGACAACCGTCGCACACCTGTCAACTGTAATATTTTCGCGATTTGTTGACGCTGTCTTGACTGCAAAGCGACAAACGTCGCACAATGGTGGCAATAGTCGCAAACGGAGCGTCCCGACATGGCCATACCCTCGATATCTGAACTGACTGTGCTGAAGTCACTGTGGAAGCGGCAACCGCTCAGCGCCCGCGAAATCCACGACCAGGTTGAAGGCGAACTTGGCTGGTCGTACTCGTCGACCCGCAAAACGCTCGAGCGCATGCTGGCCAAGCGATCGGTGCGCCAATCCACGCTACATGGCGTGCAAGTGTATGAAGCGGCGCTTGAAAAGGTCGACACCCTGGCGGCGTTTGCGCACGACTTCGGCAAGCGCGTAATGGAGATCGACACGCCTTTGTCGGCCACGATGTTCACCGGCAGCCGGCTCGTCGACGAGGACGAACTGGCGCAGCTGGAGCAATTACTGCTCGACTGGCCGGAAGAGCGCGGCGAACCGGCATGAGCGCGTTCGACCTGTGGCTGTTGCGCTTTCTGCTGGCCAGTTGCGGTTGCGTGGTCGCCGGACTGGGCGTGTGGGCGCTGACGGCGCTTTGCCGCCGTTGCGTGGCCGAATTCTCCCTGCAGCGCTCGATGTGGCTGCTGAGCCAAATCACGGTGGTGGCGACCTTTCTGGTGATCTTGCTGCCGCACAGTGAACGACTGCGGGTGATACCGCCGATCGACCTGGCCGACGAGACGGCGGCGCGCCTTGTCGCTGCAGACGGCACGGCGGCGCGGGCGGCCGCCAGCACCGCTGTCAGCGCGCCGGACGCCGGGTCCATCGAGCGCCCCTGGCTTGCCTATGGCGCCCAAGCCTGGCTGCTGGTGTATCTGCTCGGCCTTGGCTATGCGGGCGCCAGGCTGCTGCACGCCCGGCGAATATTAAACGGCTTGAGCGCCGCCGGATGCCGCGTGGACGCGCTGAACCAGCATGACGGCTTCGCCGCGACGCTGGCGCGCCCGCCCGCCGTCATCGAAGTCGACGCGCCGATTTCGCCGATGCTGTTCGGCCTCTTCCGACCCCGCTTGCTGTTGCCGCGCCACCTGCGCGGCTTCGACGTGCTACAGCAGCAAATGATCGTCGAGCACGAACTCACGCATCTGCGGCGGCGCGACCTGCACTGGATGAGCGCCGGCGTCTTGCTCCAGACACTGCTGTGGTTCAATCCCTTTATGCGGCTGCTACGCGCCAAGCTGTCGTGGGCGCAGGAACTCGGTTGCGACCGCGACGTGCTGCGCGGCCGTCCGCAGGCGCAGCGCAAGGCGTATGCGGCGGCGCTGGTGGCGCAGCTCAGAATGCAGCGCGGCCCGACGCCGGCGGCGCTGGCTTTCGGCGGCGTCGGCGCCAGCACCCTGGCGCAGCGAATCGCCTTGATCCGCCAGCCCGGCACCGCGTCGCGGCGTCCGTGGGGGCGCTGCGCGGCGCTGGCCGGCCTGGCCGGCATTGTCGGCGCCACCCTGGCCTTCCAGCCGGCGCTGGCGTGGCGTATCGACCCGGTCGCCGCCGCCGGCCCGGCGCTGGACAAAGCGCTGTGGCCGTTCACCCCCGCGACGCCGCAGGGCACGATCAGCTGCACCGAACTGGTTGACGCCGCCAGCGGCGAGCGGCTGGTCCACGAAGGCCAGTGCGAGCAGCGCGTCACCCCGGCGTCGACGTTCAATATCCCCGTTAGCCTGATGGGCTACGACAGCGGCATCCTGCGCGACGAGCACGCGCCGAAGTTGCCGTACCGCGCCGGCTATGTCAACTGGAACCCGTCATGGCGCGCCGCGACCGACCCGACCAGCTGGCTCAAAAATTCGGTCTTGTGGTACGCCCAGCAAGTCACGTTGCAACTTGGCGCGGCGCGCTTCCAGCGCTACGTCAAGGACTTCCACTATGGCAACCACGATGTCGCCGGCGACGCCGGCAAGGACAACGGCCTGACCCTGTCATGGGTCAGTTCCAGCCTCAAAATATCGCCGGTCGAACAGGTGGCTTTCCTGAGGAACGTGGTGAACCGCGAGCTGCCGCTGACGGCGAAAGCCTACGACATGACGTTGCGCATCATGCAGTCCGATACCCTGGCAAATGGCTGGGAAGTCCACGGCAAAACCGGCACCGCGTCGCCGGTCCTGCCCGACGGCAGGGACGACGAGGCGCACCAATACGGCTGGTTTGTCGGCTGGGCCAAAAAGGACGGACGCACGATTGTCTTCGCCCGGCTGGCGCAGGACCCACAGCGGCAAACCGGCGCGGCCGGGCCGCGCGCCAAGGCGGCGTTCCTGCGCGACCTGCCGGCGCGCCTGGACGCGCTTTAAGCGGCGCTGGTGGCGCGCACCACCAGCTCGGTGGCGAGCTGGCGCGATTCGCCGGCGGCGCCGTCGACCAGCGCCAGCAGCGCCGTCACCAGCGCCCGCCCGGCCGCGCGGATGGGCTGGCGCACGGTGCTCAGCGGCGGGTGGAAGTAGCTCGACAATTCGATGTCGTCGTAGCCGACCACGGCGACGTCCTCCGGAATGCGCAGGCCGTGCTGGCGCAGCGCGTTGATCGCCGCCATGGCCAGCAAGTCGCTGCAGGCGAACACCGCGTCGAACGGCGCGCCGCGGCGCAGCAGCTCGGCCACCGCCTCGCCGCCGCCCTGCGGCAGGAACGACGCCGGCACCTGCAACCGCGGGTCGGCCTCGACGCCGGCCGCCGCCAGCGCCTCGCAATAGCCGCGGTGGCGCTGCGCCACCTCGGGCAACAGCGCGTCGCCGAAAAAGGCGATGCGGCGGCGCCCGCGCGCCACCAGGTGGTCGGTCGCCAGGCGGCCGCCGGCGACGTTGTCGCTGCCGATGGTGCAGTACAACTGCTGCGGCAGTTGCGCGCCCCAGACGACGATCGGCACCCGCCGCGCCGCCAGCTGGTTGAGCTGCTCGTGGTGGCGCCACTGGCCGATCAGGATGATGCCGATGACCCGGCCGCTGTCGAACGGCTGCGCCGCCGTGTCCAGCGTTTCGGCGTCGACCCGCGACAGCAGCATGTCGAAGCCCTGCTCGGTGAGGGCGTCGGCCAGGCTGCCCAGCATGCTCAGGAAGAAGGGGTCGGACAGGTGCTGCCGGGTCTGCGAGTCGTACGGCACCACCACGCCGACGGTGCGGTTCTGCTTCATGCGCAGGTTTTGCGCGCCGATGTTGATTGAATAGTTGAGCGAGCGCGCCAGTTCGAGGATGCGGGTGCGGGTCTCGTCGTTGACCAGCGTGCTGCCGCTGAGCGCGCGCGACACGGTCGACGTCGACACGCCGGCCAGGCGCGCGATGTCGGCCATCTGCAGGCGCTGCCGCGCCTTGTCGTTGGGGGTCTGGTTCATGCGTGCTTCCCGATGCAAAACGCCGCCTCGGATGGGCGGCGCGGCGTTTTCACGACGTCGTGTTGAGGCACAGGCCGGCGCCGCGCTTATTGCGGCACGGTGTCCTTGAAGGAGGCGCGTTCGGCCAGCTTGTCGTACAGCTTGGCCAGATTCGGGTGGGCGCCGCGCCAGTCGATTTCCGGGAAACGGAAGCTGAGCCAGCCCAGCGCGCAGCCGACGGCGACGTCGGCCAGCGAGTAGTGGATGCCGGCGCAGTAGACGCCCTCGCCGAGGCGCAGCGACAGCGCCGCCAGGCCCTGGTGCACCTTGCCCATCTGGCGCTCGACCCAGGCCTCGCTTTGCAGCTCGGGCGGGCGCTGGGTGCGCTCCAGGCGCGCCAGCACGCCGGCGTCGAGCACGCCGTCGGCCAGCGCCTCCCAGCACTTGATGTCGGCGCGCGAGCGGCTGTTGCCGAGCGGCGGCAACAGCTTGCACACCGGCGTGAGCGTGTCGAGGTATTCGACGATGACGCGCGAGTCGATCATCGCGCTGCCGTCTTCCATGATCAGGCAGGGCACCTTGCCGAGCGGATTGGACTGCTGGATCTTGGTCTCCGGGACCCAGACGTTTTCCAGCTCGAACACGCAGTCGAGCTTTTTCTCCGCCAACACGATACGGACTTTGCGGACATAAGGGCTGGCGAGGGAACCGATCAGTTTCATAGATGCTTAAAGTAGGAGATTGAATAAGAGTATAGCATCGGCACCGGCGCCCCGGCGCGGGATAGGGACGCAGACGGACGCAGACGGGCGGGGCTGTCTCTTCCTGAGCCGATGCGGGTTTGCGCCCCTTTCCAATGGTAAAATCCTGCTTTGCAGGCCCGCCGCGCCGCCCGCCCCGCCAGCATCGGGCCCGGCCCGGCCGTCCACACGACCACCTTTTACCTAACTTGCGTCCGCTCCCATGACCTCTACTACTCCCTACTCCACGCTGTCTGCCCTGTCGCCGCTGGATGGCCGTTACGCCAGCAAGACCGACCAGCTGCGCCCCATCCTGTCCGAAGCGGGTTTCATGCACCACCGCGTGAAAGTGGAGATTTCGTGGCTGCAGGCGCTGTCGCAGGCCGGTTTCGCCGAAATCAAGCCGTTTTCGGCCGAAGCCACCGCGCTGCTCGACAACATGGCGGCCGACTTCAGCGAAGCCGACGCGGCCCGCATCAAGGCCATCGAAGCGGTCACCAACCACGACGTCAAGGCGGTCGAGTACTGGCTCAAGGAGCAGGTCCAGGACGTGCCGGAACTGGTCGCGGCCTCCGAGTTCATCCATTTCGCCTGCACCTCGGAAGACATCAACAACACCTCGCACGGCATGATGTTGAAGGCCTCGCGCGACGGCGTCATGCTGCCGGCGCTGCAAGCCCTGGTGGCGCGCCTGACCGAACTGGCGCACGCCAACGCCGACGTCGCGCTGCTGGCGCGCACCCACGGCCAAGCCGCCAGCCCGACCACGCTGGGCAAGGAAATGGCTAACGTCGTCGCCCGCCTGCAACGCGCCGTCAAGCGCATCGCCGAGGTGGAAATCCTGGGCAAGATGAACGGCGCGGTCGGCAACTACAACGCCCACCTGTCGGCCTACCCCGACTTCGACTGGCCGGCGTTTTCGAAGCAAGTGATCGAGCAGCGCCTCGGCCTGAGCTTCAACCCGTACACCATCCAGATCGAGCCGCACGACTACATGGCCGAACTGTTCGACGCCTTCGCCCGCGCCAACACCATCCTGCTCGACTTGAACCGCGACATCTGGAGCTACGTCTCGCTGGGCTACTTCAAGCAAAAAACCAAGGCCGGCGAAATTGGCTCGTCGACCATGCCGCACAAGGTCAACCCGATCGACTTCGAAAACTCCGAAGGCAACCTGGGCCTGGCCAACGCCGTGCTCAAGCACCTGTCCGAGAAGCTGCCGGTGTCGCGCATGCAGCGCGACCTGACCGATTCGACCGTGCTGCGCAACATCGGCGTCGGCCTGGGTTATACCTTGCTGGCGTACGACAGCTGCCTGCGCGGCCTGAACAAGCTGGAAGTGAACCACGCGCGCATGCAGCAAGACCTCGACGCGACCTGGGAAGTGCTGGCCGAGCCGGTGCAAACGGTGATGCGCCGCTACGGCATCGCCAACCCGTACGAGCAGTTGAAGGAACTGACGCGCGGCAAAGGCATCTCGAAGGACGCGCTGCAAGAGTTCGTCAACGGCCTGGCCATTCCGCAGGAAGCCAAAGACCTGCTGCTGGCGATGACACCGTCGAATTACATCGGCATCGCCGCGCAACTGGCCCGCGCGATTTAATACGTTCTCGCGCGGTTTGCGTAGATACTATGAATGAAGGCGGGTCGGCAAAAGACGCAAATTAATCCTAAAGTGAAGGTTCGAAGAATCAACTTAGGAGAAAATCATGCAACC
>NZ_JBJXIB010000077.1:0-28060 GCF_046115965.1 Janthinobacterium sp. CG_23.3
GCGGGGCGGTTTTGGTGGCATGCACGCATGATGCGTTATCCACGATTCGTTTACAACAACTTTCTACGCTGTACGCTCAGGCTGAATAGTCACAAATTAATTAGCCGATTCCTGCCTGTCAGGTCCAAAAGCCGAAGTCGGAGTTGTTCGAGCGCCTGAGTGATGGGCATCCCGAAAACCGTTGGTGGCATTTCTACGCCCGACTCGATGGACTCCTCAGTGTGGAAATCGTCTTCACTCATATTAACCTTTCAGGTTATTTCGTCTGGCTCTGCGCTCGCATCTCGTATCGAGCGTCACTGGCAGTTTAATACAGGGTTGTTGCTCAGGTGCTATTTTTTGTATTTCTCGCAGCATTATGCTTCTTTTGATGAGGGACTAGCGGGCTTGATTGGGGTATTCCGGACTTTAGAACCGTGAGCCGCCTGCGTTTTCCGCGCCAAACTAGACACCTAGTCCAGCGCAAACTGGACACTGATTCCACGGCAAACTGGACACCCAGTCCAGCGCAAACTGGACACCGGTTCCGCTCCAAACTGGACAGTTTGAAGCGGTCTGAGTAGGGCCATCGGCAAGGGGATAACTGTGGCAACCTGCCGGATTTTTATCCGGAGGGTTGCTTGACCAATAAAAGGTTATCCATGCGCAAAATCCATGAAGTGCTGCGACTGCATTTCGAGCAGGGCCGCTCCAAGCGGGAAATCGCCCGCATCATAAACGTTTCTCCCTCCACCGTCTCCGACTACGTGGCCCGCGCCAAGCAGGCCCGCCTGTCAACGCCGTTACCACCGAACTGCAACGATACGGTCCTCGAGCGCTTACTGTTTCCGCCCAGCGAGCCGTCGTCGGTGCAGCGGCCGGCGCCGGCCAGGCCGACCGTGCACAACGAACTGCGCCGCAAAGGCGTGACGCTGGAGCTGGAGTGGCAGAAGTACAAGGCCGAGAAGCCCGACGACTACAAGTACAGCGCGTTCTGCGAGCACTACCGTCGCTGGCGCCAGCAACTGACGCTGTCGATGCGGCAAACCCACACGCCGGGCGAGCGCCTGTTCATCGACTACGCTGGCCAGACCCTCGGCGTGACCGACGGCAGCACCGGTGAAATCCGCGCCGCCCAAGCGTTCGTGGCCGTGCTGGGTGTCTCGAACTACACTTACATTGAGGCGACCTGGAGCCAGCAACTGCCGGACTGGATAGACAGCCCCGTGCGCGCGCGAGTTCTTCGGCGGCTCCGCCGAGCTGTGGGTACCCGACAACCTGTGCAGCGGCAACGGGCGCTTGCATCGCATTTCCTTTCATGAGTCGCTTCCATCGCTCAAGCGAGGAAAAACGCTCGCTGGTCATTGTCCCGAACGCCGACTACGACGATTGGCTTGGATGCAAAGACCCAGAGCGCGCGAGGACATACCTACAGCCCTACCCGGCCGGACTGATGGCTGGTGAGCCGGCGCCGAAGGTGGCTGTGGTCAAGCAACACGAACTATTTTGAGCTGACGGGAGCAAGCCCAGACTTGAGTCACGCAGAACTTCGAGCGAAAAGTTGCCGAACTCCAGGTGCCTGACGTCATCCTCAATTGCTTCAAGCGACTCACCCCGCCGCCGGTCTGCTCAAACTAACCCTGGTGGGCGACTTCATGCACTGGTGCGGCGCTGCTGCCGGCGCGTTTGCCGCTGGCGGTCGACCGTGCTGCCTTTGTACACCGTGCCGAGTTGGACGGTTTGGTGTTGACCGACTTGACGCTGGTGCTCGTGCTCGTGCGCTTACCCTTCGATGCATTTCTGGACGGGGTCGCGCTTACCTCGTCGGCACGGTGCGCTGCTGGGCAGCCTGTTCCAAAATGTGCGAGGGCTGCTGGCGGGATGGTTCATGGTGAAAAGTGTCCTACTAGGCCACTTTTCATGGGCGACCGGGGAAGCTTCGCCTGCATTTCCCCCCGGTCGCCGGAACCCAAAGTGCGGCTCCTGCACGTGTGACATCAGCTCCGTTCAGGGCATCAAGCTCGCCCCTCTCCTTGACGTGCTGTACTAGCGTGAAGATTTTTTTGCGGTAGATGTCGGTCAGATGCTCGGCCCTTTGTTCTTGATTGCCAGCTTCGGTTCGCCCAGCAGCCTGGCCTTGTACTCGAGCAGCGCGTCCGCCGGAACATCGAACCGCTTGAGCCACTCCTCGGCCGCCCAGCCAATCAACCGCGGCTCGCTCTCGGCGGAGGCATAGTGCAGCCCGACGGAGGGCGTGCGGACTGGCTGCAAGAGCATGTTGGGGAGCACCAGCCGCGCAGGAAGTGGCGCGTCCGCCGGCGCCGCCTCAGGCTGGGGACCTGCCTGGATGACGATACCTTCGTCGTAGTCGAACAGGCCGAACCAGTCCTTGGGCAATTCAGAGCGCACGGTCGACTCGCCACCGATTTTCTCCAAGTAGGCCTGATTGATGGCCGTGAGCCACCCCACAGTCTTGATGCCCAGGTGAGCCTTGGTCGCACCGGCGACTAGATTGCCCGCGTCAAAACCACGTAGTTTCGACGTCAAGAACGTCTCGAACGCCTGGTTCTCGTCATAGCGCAAGGCGGACAGCACCAGGCTGTGCCCGGCGTAGCCGTGGGCCGCGCGCAGGCGCCGCGCGAAATCGACGAACAGGTCCCGGAATGCTTCGGGGCGCTCCTCCACGAACAATAGCGGGACCGAAAATCGGAGGCCGCAAAGGCCCCAGCCACCCATCTTCGCCCGCCAAGCCGGTATGCCGAAAACCTGAAATTCCCAAGGGCCGGCGTCATGCGCCTCTTTGCCGCTGGTGTAGTGAAAGCTCAGCCCGTCGTCCTCGTCCATGCGCGCGAGCATCGCCTTGAGCGGCTTCGCTTTCGCCACGGTCTGCTTGCTGGGACCCTCGGGAGGGTCTTCCCTGAACAACCAGGTGAGTTCGGGCATAACGGCCAGCTGGTAGGCATCGAAGCACGCGCTGATGGCATCCCGGACGGCCGGCAGGTGCGCGTCGGGAAAAAACAGTGTTCCGGCGATGACCGGTACACAGCCAACGTAGGACTGCGGCCCCTGCTTGGTTAGCAGGCCGCCGGGCACATTCATGGCGGCGGGGTTGTTGCGCATCAGCTCGAGTGGGTCAAACGGTAATTCAATCATGTCCTGTCCTATCCTTAAAACGCCGGCACGCCGAGTGGGGGTGGCTGTTTCCTCACCACTGCGTAGATTAAGCCAAGAATCGCTGCCGCGGTGCCGAGTTGCTCGACGGGGATTTTCGATTTCTCTGGCTCGGCCTGGTTGCAGTCGCAGTCCTTCAGTTCGAGCGGCACCATCTTCGTCCGGTCGCCGGCGATGCGAATATAGTCCTCGCGCTGGCCCGGCCGGTAAGGGTCGTCGGGAAACTTCATCTCCACGACCTGTTTGATATTGTCCTGGGTCGGAGGTTTCAGAGGGTCTTTGACGATGACGATGTCGGGCCGGCGAGTATACCCGCGCCCGGGCTTGTACGGTACCGGCCGGCTCGTGTCCTGCGGCCAAATCTTCTGCGTCCAAGTCGGGAAGAGGTTGCGGTTCTTCGTGGCCACCTCCTTGTCCATGAACGGCTCGGGCGGGAGCTTGGTCATGTCGTAGGTGACCTCGGGCTTGTAGTGGCTGCGGTGCTTGAGCCCTGCGTCGAGTGCCTTTAGCCTGCCGGAGACGCATTCCTGCTTGAGCGAGCGGCCGTCGACGCCGATGTTGGGCTGGCTCTGGCATTGGCACATGGCCGAGCACAATACCTTCTTGTCGGAAAAATCAAGCTCCGGTTTGTTGACCGGCACAACCGTTGTGGCGCCCTCCGGGCTCATGCTGCCCATGGCCAACGGCGGCAGACGAGGTGGAAGGGTCGACGGCCCGGTCATGCGTCGCCGTCCTGCACCAAGTCGAAGGCCAGCGCCTCCCGCGCGTCGCGCTCCACCCACTGCGTGAACCCCTCCCCATCCGTGGTGCCCGTGAGGTACTGGCCGCCGGTCGAGCGCACGCGCACAGCCTGGTCGGGCACCGGCGCCCCTGTTGCCGCATCGACGAGCTGGAAGCGGCCACGGTAGCGCTCGGCGCCGTCCTCCACGGGCTCATCCTGGTAACTGCTGGCGAGCGCGACGTCGACGAGCCCGAAACCCTGCAGCAGGCCAGCCCGGGCGGCGTCGCTCGATGCAGCAGGCGCCGCGCCGGCGGACGGGGTCGTCCAGGTGAACATCTGGCCGGCAATGAGGGTGGTGCCGCATGCGGTCTTGCAACCATCGTAGGCCACCGCCTTGCCATCTTCGATGAGGCTGGCGTCGCCCTGGGCGATGGGAAATACACCCTTGCAACGGGGGGCACGTGACCATGTCACCTACGCGCGCCCAGCCTTTTCCATGCGTATCGGAGAACGCCGAACAGGTAATTACAGTGCCACCATGACTCGTCTTGTCGCCAAGCACAATAATAGGACTGCCCAAGCTTTTCTCCCGTTGATTTTATTTGGCAATTTTAACATTATTGACACTTTGCGAGTTTGTCCGGTACCAGCGAGACAGGCGCCACTTTACGCACGGCATCTGGAGCAGATGCGATAGGATTTAGCGGACGTCTGCAGGAAATTTCCTCGACGTGAGAGTGACGCACCGAGGCATCTTGGGCGTAGACGTGGGCCTCAATATACCCCGCCACCGACCCGACCTTGTACTCCTGCCACTGCAATTCGAGCGTGATGGCCTTATTTCGCGTTAACTGGAGCGGGTCTCCTAAACGCCGACGAGGGCCCGCGCACCACGGCGACACCGCTGTTTACCGCCCCTTGTCGTCCAAGAACTGCGCGTTTCTCAACGCTGCGGTTTCAGGAACCATTTTGGTCAGTCCAATTCTGGTCTTGGCAGCGGCCCCTTCGCTAGTGTTGCATTTCCTGTACGAATTTCCAGATGACTAAGGGTGTGTCCTGTAGGAATGTTCCATAACTAACCGTTTTCTTGTATTGTGTCTGGTAAGCCCGCCGAACCGCGTTCAGGCATCTTGGTCTCAGCTCCCTCTGAGCCAAGGCTGAATTTTTGAAATCAGTTTCCCCATACTTACTTACTTGAGATTTTAGGATGTCTAGGCTCGGTCAGAACAGTCTCCCAAGAAGAGGTTGATAGGCACCTTAATAAGGCGAAATCGCTCGCCATTGCGGATTGCGGGTTTGCTTTCAGAGCAATTAGTCGCCTACACGCGGGAATTCGTTTGGCGGACATCTAAGCATCGCTGTGCATCGACTAGCCGGCGCGCATTGGGAAGCGAATCTTCAGAACGAGCCCGAGCTTTTCAAGTAATGCCATCACATCTTCTTTCGGAACGCCCCACTCCTCCAGAATTTCGGCGCACTCAAGCGGGTCGTCCGGTCGACTAAACGGAGTAATTTCGTGAAGTAGAGCGTCAAGGTAGTGCCCGTGTGCGTTTTCCGCGCCAAACTGGACACCCATTCCATGGCTGTGGCGCACCCTGAATTGGACATCGCGTCGACCGCCGCGCAATAAAAAACGGCATCGGTTCGCGTCAACGTAAGGCCCGCTGCGCGCAGCGTCAACAGGACACTACGTCTTCCTTGGCCGCTTCCTTGACGCAGATCCATGGCGCCGCGGAAGCGCGGCGTTGCGCTCGATAGATATTTCCATTATTATCGAAGTATGGAAACTTCTACCGCTCTCACATCGTTGGCCGCGCTGGCGCAGGAATCGCGCCTGGCCGTGTTCCGGCTGCTGGTGCAGGCGGGGCCAGCTGGTCTGGCGGCGAGCAAGATCGCCGAGGCGCTCGGCATCGCGCCGTCGTCGCTGTCCTTCCATCTAAAGGAGCTGGCGCACGCGAATCTGATCGCCTCGGTCAAGGCCGGGCGCTCGATTATCTATTCGGCCAACTTCGCGTCGATGAACGGCTTGCTGGCGTTCCTGACGCAGAATTGCTGCGGCGGAAACGCCTGTTCGCCCGTCAGCGTGTCGCTTTGCGTCGGCCAGGAACCGGCGCCATGAAGTGCAGTCTTACAACACTGGTTTGAAAAAGGATATCTATCATGGCCATCACGATCTATCACAACGCCGCCTGCGGCACTTCGCGCAACACGCTGGCGCTGATCCGCAACACTGGTGTCGAGCCGGAAATCGTCGACTACCTCAAGAATCCGCCGTCGCGCGACACGTTGATGGATTTGATCGCGCGTGCCGGCTTGACCGTGCGCGAGGCGCTGCGCGACAAGGGCGATCTGTACCAGGAGCTGGGCCTGGCCGACGAGCATACCGACGAGGTCCTGCTGGACGCCATGCTGGCCCATCCGGTCCTGATCAACCGGCCTTTCGTCGCCACCGAGAAGGGCGTGCGCCTGTGCCGTCCGTCCGAGCTGGTGCTCGACATTCTGCCGCTGCCGCAGCAGGGCGCCTTTAGCAAGGAAGACGGTGAGGCGGTGGTTGACGCGGCCGGGCGCCGGCTGGGCTCGCATGGATAAATTGCCCAACATTAGTGTCGAGCATCTGGACTTGCCGACGCTGGAGAAGCTGGAGCCGGCCAGCGTGTCGCGTCATGCGCCGCGCATCCTGCTGCTGTACGGCTCGTTGCGCGAGCGATCGTTCAGCAAGCTGCTGACGCTGGAGGCCGAGCGCATCCTGCGGCATTTCGGCGCCGAGACGCGGGTGTTCGATCCGCACGGCTTGCCGATGGTCGATAGCGTGCCGGCCGACCATCCGAAGGTACAGGAGTTGCGCGCCTTGTCGGTTTGGTCGGAGGGGCAGGTGTGGTGCAGCCCGGAACGCCACGGCGCGATGACGGGTGTGTTCAAGTCGCAGATCGACTGGCTGCCGCTGGAGCTGGGTAGCCTGCGCCCCACCCAGGGCCGCACGCTGGCGGTGATGCAAGTGTCGGGCGGCTCGCAGTCGTTCAACGCCGTCAACGGCTTGCGGGTTCTCGGACGCTGGATGCGTATGGTGACGATTCCGAACCAGTCCTCGGTGGCCAAGGCTTACCAGGAGTTCGACGAGGCAGGGCGCATGAAGCAGTCGGCGTATTACGAGCGCCTGGTTGATGTGATGGAAGAGTTGTACAAGTTCACCCTGATCATACGCGACCGCTCCGATTATCTGACCAGCCGGTATAGCGAGCGCAAGGAGGCGCGGCCGCAATCCGTGGCGAAGCTGTGATGGTGGGTGTTTATTAACCAAGCGCGTAACCCCGGGGCCAGGCCCCGTGGGGCTGCCCCCGGCTCTTTGCCGCTGGTTTAAAGCGGGGTTCCGGGCGCGCGGGCGAAAAAAAGGCGGCGCCAACGGCGCCGCCTTTCTTGTTGCCCGCGCCGGCGCTCAGTGGTTGCGGTCGACCGCGAATACGCACAGTTGCAGCAGCGCTTGCTTGTAGACGCTATCGGGGAGGTCGGCGACGGCGTCGGCGGCGCGGCGGGCCGCTGCTTCCGCCGCGCGCCGGGTGTAGTCGAGCGCGCCGCTGCTGGTGATGGCGGCCAGGATCGCGTCGAAGTGTTGTTCGTCGCCTTTTTCAATACAGGCGCGCACCAGTTCGCGCTGTTCCGGCGTGCCGTTTTCCATCAGGTAGATCAGCGGCAGGGTCGGTTTGCCTTCGCGCAGGTCGTCGCCGACGTTCTTGCCGATTTCGGCGGCGTCGCCGGCGTAGTCGAGCACGTCGTCGATCAGCTGGAAGGCGGTACCCAGCGAGCGGCCGTATTCGCCGGCCGCGTCGATCTCGGCGTCGCTGGCGCCGGAGATCAGCGCGCCCAGTTGCGCCGCCGCCTCAAACAGCTTGGCGGTCTTGGAGCGTATCACTTGCAGGTAGTTGTCCTGGCTGACGTCGGGGTTGTGCATGTTGAGCAGCTGCAGCACTTCGCCTTCGGCGATCACGTTGGTGGCGTCCGACAGGATTTGCATCACGCGCATGTTGTCGAGCGTGACCATCATCTGGAACGAACGCGAGTACAGGAAGTCGCCCACCAGCACCGAGGCGGCGTTGCCGAACAGCGCGTTGGCGGTCTGGCGGCCGCGCCGCATCGACGATTCGTCGACGACGTCGTCGTGCAGCAGCGTGGCGGTGTGGATGAATTCGACGACCGCCGCCAGCTCGTGGTGGGCGGTTCCCTTATATGAATAGGCGTTGGCCACCAGCAGCACCAGCACCGGGCGGATGCGTTTGCCGCCGGCGCTGATGATGTATTCGGCGATCTGGTTCACGAGGCTGACCTCGGAATACAGTTTCTGCCGGATCACGGTGTTGACTGCCTCCATGTCGGTGGCGATCGAAAGGGCGATGGTGTTCTGGGTGGCGTTTTTGTGAGCGGCAGACAAGGCGAACCTGCAATAGACGTTAGGTGCGGCGATTATACGACATGGCTCGCGCCGCTGTGTTCACTGGCGGCCTCTTCGGGGTCTATATTGCTGTCTTGTCAGCATTTTTCACGTTTTTGGCTCGCCCGGCCCTGTCTTTCAAGTTGCCGACATACCACGACAACCGGCGTTTGTGAATAGTTTTTGACGGAATTTCTCATCCCATGTATAATCGCCAGTTCTCCCGGTTGGGCACGGCTTGCCTGGTCCGGCTTAGAGAGAAATTCTTTCAACATTTGATGAGGTTTCAAATCATGTACGCGGTCATAAAAACCGGTGGCAAACAATACAAAGTTGTCGCTGGCGAAAAACTTAAAGTAGAACAGATACCGGCAGACATTGGTTCCGAAATCACCATCGATCAAGTACTCGCAGTAGGTGCGGGCGACACCATCAAGTTTGGTGCCCCATTGGTCGAAGGTGCAACGGTACTGGTTACGGTTGTGGCGCATGGTCGCCATGATAAGGTCAAAATTTTCAAGATGCGTCGTCGTAAGCACTACCAAAAGCATCAGGGCCATCGCCAGAATTTTACCGAAATCCAAATCGTTTCGATCAACGGCTAATTGCCGCTGTTTGAATTCATAATCAGCTATCAAGGAGTCTTAAATGGCACATAAAAAGGGCGGCGGCACAACGCGCAACGGCCGTGATTCAGAATCAAAACGCCTGGGCGTTAAGGTTTACGGCGGCCAAGCTATCAACGCTGGCGGCATCATCATTCGTCAACGCGGCACGCCAGTGCGCGCCGGCGAAGGTGTTGGCATGGGCAAGGACCACACTCTGTTCGCGTTGATCGCAGGCAAAGTCAAGTTCATCGTTCGTGGCGCAAAATCGCACCAGTTCGTTACCGTTGTACCGAACGAAGCAGTACCAGCGTAATACTTACCGTATTCGCATAGTGTAAGGCGCAAGCCTTCAATCGAAAGGCTCTGCCCCAGGTGGAGCCTTTTTAGTTTTATGGCGGCAAATCATGAAGTTTATCGACGAAGCAAAAATCGAAGTCATCGCTGGTGATGGCGGCAATGGCTGCGCATCTTTCTGTCGTGAGAAATTTAGACCATTCGGCGGGCCCGATGGTGGCGATGGCGGCAAGGGCGGCACCATTTGGGCCGTCGCGGACCGCAACATCAACACGCTGGTCGACTTCCGTTTCTCCAAAATGCACAAAGCCAAAAATGGCGAACCGGGCCGCGGCGCCGATTGCTACGGCAAGGGCGCGGACGACATCCACCTGCGCATGCCGGTCGGCACCCTGATCGTCGACCACCTGAGCGGCGAGATCATTGCCGATATGACCGAGCACGGTCAGATCGAAATGCTGGCCAAGGGCGGCGAAGGCGGCTGGGGCAATATCCATTTCAAATCCTCGACCAACCGCGCACCACGCCAAAAGGGCGAGGGCAAGGAAGGCGAGCGGCGCGAGTTGCGTCTGGAACTGAAGGTGCTGGCCGACGTTGGCCTGCTGGGCATGCCGAACGCCGGCAAGTCGACCTTTATTTCGGCCGTCTCGAACGCCCGTCCGAAGATCGCCGACTACCCGTTTACGACCTTGCACCCGAACCTGGGCGTGGTCCGCGTGTCGCACGAGAAGAGCTTTGTGATCGCCGACATTCCCGGCTTGATCGAAGGCGCTTCCGAAGGCGCCGGCCTGGGCCATCAATTCCTGCGCCATCTGCAGCGCACCGGTTTGCTGTTGCACATCGTCGACCTGGCGCCGTTCGAAACCAACGTCGATCCTGTCAAGGAAGCCAAGGCGCTGGTCAAGGAGTTGAAAAAGTACGACGAGTCGCTGGTCGACAAGCCGCGCTGGTTGGTGCTCAACAAGCTTGATATGGTGCCGACCGACGATCGCGTGAAGATCGTCAAGGACTTCATCAAGCGTTTCGGCTGGAAGGGTCCGGTGTTCGAGATTTCGGCGCTGAACCACAACGGTTGCCCGGAACTGGTCAACGCCATCTACAAGCATCTGGAAGAGAAAAAGCACAGCGAAAGCCGCGCCGAAGAAACCCAGATGACCGAAGAGGCGCGCGGCATTTCGTCGATCGACCCGGACGACCCGCGCTTCAAGATCCTCGACTAAATGTAGCAGATACATCAAAAGAACCAGCGGCGAAGAGCTGGCGCCAAGGCGAGAAGGTCGGGCCCCGAGGGTCCGGCCCAGGCATTACGTCGCTGGTTTTACTCCGGTATCCACCGGAGCCTCATTCTCAATGGCGTGGCCGGCTACCGCCGCCCACCCATGGCGGGGCTGGTCCGCTTACCGCCGGCCCGCTTGCGCTGGCGCAAGGCGCGGCGCACAGCCGGCCGCGGCGATGTCACAGCAATGTTCGTCCTGGCGCAGCCGCCCGGCCGTGTGTTCGCGGCCCCTGGAGCGGCATGCCCGGGTTTTTTGTTAGTCATGCGCGGGGTGATAGGGCCTGCTGGCGTTGCGCCCCGCGACTTGAGATAAGAGCCGCCGCATCATGAAATCCGTCATTCAAAAAGCTAGCCGCATCATCATCAAAGTCGGTTCCTCGCTGGTTACCAACGACGGCAGCGGCCTGGACCACGCCGCCATCGCGCGCTGGGCCGTGCAGATCGCCGGCTTGCGCGCGCTCGGCAAGGAAGTCGTACTGGTCAGCTCCGGCGCCATCGCCGAGGGCATGTTGCGCCTGGGCTTCGAACGCCGCCCCACCGATATCCATGAATTGCAGGCTTGCGCCGCCGTCGGCCAGATGGGCCTGGCGCAAATCTACGAAACCAGTTTCCGCGCCCACGGGCTGGGCACCGCCCAGGTGCTGCTGACCCACGCCGACTTGGCCGACCGCGAACGCTACCTGAACGCGCGCTCGACGCTGACAACCTTGCTGCGCCTGGGCGTGGTGCCGATCATCAACGAGAACGACACCGTCGTCACCGATGAAATCAAGTTCGGCGACAACGACACGCTGGGCGCGCTGGTGGCCAATCTGATCGAAGCCGACGCCCTGATCATCCTGACCGACCAGCACGGCCTGTTCTCGGCCGATCCGCGCAAGGACCCGAACGCCTATCTGATCACGCAGGCGCAGGCGGGCGACCCGGCGTTGGAGGCGATGGCCGGCGGCGCCGGCACCAGCATCGGCCGCGGCGGCATGCTGACCAAGATCCTGGCGGCCAAGCGCGCCGCCAAGTCGGGCGCCCACACCATCATCGCCTGGGGCCGCGACAGCGACGTGCTGACCCGCCTGGCCGAGGGCGAGGCGATCGGCACCGAGCTGACGGCGCAGACCGGCCAGTTGACCGCGCGCAAGCAGTGGATGGCCGACCATTTGCACACGGCCGGCAAGGTCGTGCTCGACGCCGGCGCGGTGCAGAAGCTGACGCAGGAGGGCAAGTCGCTGCTGCCGATCGGCGTCGTCGACGTCAAGGGCGAGTTCGGCCGCGGCGCCGTCATCACCTGCATCGGCGAGGACGGCCACGCGGTGGCGCGCGGCTTGTCGAACTACACCAGCGCCGAGGCGCGGCGTATCATGCGCCGGCCGTCGGCCGAGATCGAAGCGATCCTGGGCTTCCTGGAAGGCCCGGAGCTGGTGCATCGCGACAACATGGTCTTGCTTTGATTGTTTAGCTGTTGAAAAAAACGCGCGCCATCGGCGCGCGTTATTTATGCGGCGGCATTTTAAAGGGCGTGTCAGGCGCCCATCGGCGTGCACAGTTCGACCAGGCTGCCGTCCGGGCAGCGCAGGTAGGACACCACCTGGCCCCATGGTTTGGCGGTGGGCGCGGCCACTTCGGTGGCGCCGGCGGCCAGCGCGGTTCGGTGCGCTTGTGCAACGTCTTCGGTGATCAGGGCGATTTCGATGCCGAGCGGCTTGTCGGAGGCGCTGGCGTGGACGTGGCCGGCGGGAAAATTCAGCTCGCCGAGCTCGTGCGCGGCGAACGCCAGCGTCGTCGCGCCGGTTTCCAGCTCGCCGTAGGTGCCGGAATCGTGCAGGAAGCGGCGCGGCAGGCCGAAGGCCGTTTCGTAGAAGGAAAGGGAGGCGGCGACGTCGGGGACGTAGACGATGGTGTAGCCGAACTTCATGCTTGAACTCCAGTGGGGATGGAGTTCAATATTACCTTAATTGCAATGCCACCGCCAGCAAGCCGGGTGGCAAAGCCGATGGGCGCGCGACGCCGGACGTGCCGAGGCCGCTATTGGCTGGCGCAGGCCAGTTCGCCATTCTGCTCGAGGTATTCCGCCACATTCGCCGTTTTGTTGATGTCGAGAATGGCCAGCGCCTGGCTTGCCGCGCCCTTGGCGCCGATCTCATTGGTCAGCACATACAGCTGCTTATCGTCCGCCGAGAAGCGGATGCCGCCGATGCCGCCCTTCACCGGGTAAACGCCGACGGTCGTTTGCGTGCGCACTTTGACCAGGCGAACATAATTCCTTGCCGGCGCGGCCAGCGCGATCAGCGTGCCCGCCGGGTTGACGGCAAGCTGGGTTTCTTCCATTTTTCCACAGAACGACAGGATGTTTTGCGAGGTTTTTGTCTTCAGGTTGATGGCGTCCAGCCCCTGGAAACCGGCGACCCAGGCCGACGATGTTGTCGGGAAAAAGAAGCCGGCGCGAAACAGATTATCGTCGCCCAGGGGGAGTTCTTGTTTTACCGTCATGCTGGCGGTATCGACCACGCTGAGGGCATTCGTGACGGGGTTGACCACCCATACTTCCTTGTCGTCGTTGGCCAGCCACAGCTCCGACGGCGCGAAGAAGCTGTGTTGCAAGGGGCCGCCTGGCAGAGCCAAGGGGCTGCCGATGACCTTGTTGCTGCCCAGGTCCAGTTGCGTCACGCTATTGGAGCGCGTATTCAGCACATACGCGCGCTGGCCGTTGCCGGACACCTTGACGCTGCGCGGCCCTTGGTCGAGCGGGATGGCGGTGACGACCTTGTTTTGCCGTACATCGATCACCGTCACGAGGTTGTCCATGATCGACGTGACGTAGGCAAAATGTTCGTCCGGGCTCAGCGCGATGGCATGGGCGCCGCGGTCTTGCTGGCAGTCGTGCCAACCGCAGTCGTCCGAGACGGGCTTGGGCGACGGGTGCGCCAGCGTTGCAATGAGTTTTTTCGTTCCCAGATCCATAATCGAAAGAAGGTTGCTCTCGTCCCCGGCCAGGTACAGGCGCTTGCCGTCCTTGCTCAGGACCATGGCCCGGGTCAGCTTGCCAATCGGCGCCAGCGTACCGGCAGCTGTTGTTTCGTCGACCGGCGCCGGGGCGGCTTTCAAATCCTGGGCGATCTCCTGGGCCCTGTTGGCCTGGGCTCCGGCGGCGGTTTTTTTCTGCTGTGCCTCCAGTATTTCGTCCGCGACCTGGGTGTGCAGTTTCAACAGTTCGGCCGACGGCGTCGTGGTCGTCGCGTAGTACAGCAGGGCCAGGCTGCCGACCACCACGGCGAGGCTGGCGACGCCGCGCTTGAGGCGCTGCTGATTGTCGCCCGCCAGCGCCAAGCCGCCGCCGATCACCGCCCCGGCGAGCAAGCCGCCGATATGGCAGGCGTTGTCGACACCGGTGCCGGCAAAACCCATGACCAGGTTGATCCCGATGGTTTGCGCGAACGCGCCGCGCATGCCGCCGTAGCCGACCGGGTTGTTGTTCTGGTCCACCTCGTCGAGCACCAGCGAGCGCGCCAGAAACGCCCCCGAGATACCCATCAGGGCGCCGGAGGCGCCGGCCGCGACCACCAGTTGCAGTTCGGACTGGCTGGCAATTTGGCCGAAAATCGATACCGATACCGACGTGACTTTATGTTGCGCATACCACAGCGCGCTGGCCAGGCTGCCGAACAAACCGGATATCAGATAGATCAGCATAAACTTCACCGAGCCGAAAGCGCGCTCGACGATCGGGCCGCACATCAGCAGCATGTACATATTCAGCGCGAGGTGGATGAGGCCGATATGCAGGAACATGCTGGTAAACAGACGCCAGGATTCGCCCGCCATCGTCAGCGGCGCCAGATTCGCGCCCCATTCGATCATATCCATCGTCTCCGGCGACATCGCGTCGACGCCTTTGACTAGTTGCAGGATATATAAAGCGATATTGATCGTCATTAAAACGAGGAACGTTCTCAGATAGAGAGCGGAGCGGACGTCGGTTTTCATTAGCTGGGATTTTTCCGTCAAGATGGCGCGATTGCATTCGCGCGAAAGCCAGTTCGCGCGCGTACGCGAAAACTTTAATACATTGGCAACAATGCTGAAGCGCCAGAGTGTATCGGATTTACGCGCGGCACCGCGCCCTTCAGGACAAATATCGTCGCCGACGGTGCAGCCGTTCCAGTGTTGCCCTGAATACGCGATGGTGCGCGCCTTATACCTGCTGCGGGGTGGCCGATTTCGACTTGTAGTCGCACAGGTCGGCGATCATGCAGTTCCAGCATTGCGGTTTGCGCGCCACGCAGGTGTAGCGCCCGTGCAGTATCAACCAGTGGTGGGCGTCGAGCAGGAATTGCTTGGGCACGAATTGGAGCAGCTTCTGCTCGACGATCTCGACGGTCTTGCCGGGCGCGATGCCGGTGCGGTTGGACACGCGGAAAATATGCGTGTCGACCGCCATGGCTATTTCGCCGAAGGCGGTGTTGAGCACAACGTTGGCGGTCTTGCGGCCGACCCCGGGCAGTTCCACCAGCTGTTCGCGGGTGCGCGGCACCTCGCCGCCGTATTGCTCGACCAGGATGCGGCAGGTGGCGATGACGTTCTTGGCCTTGGTCGGATACAGGCCGATGGTCTGGATGTAGCCCTTCAACTCTTCCAGCCCCAGCGCCAGGATCGCCGCCGGGGTGTTGGCGACCGGGTACAGCAGGCGCGTGGCCTTGTTGACGCCGACGTCGGTGGACTGGGCCGACAACAGCACGGCGATCAGCAATTCAAACGGCGTGCTGTATTCCAACTCCGTCATGGGTTTTGGGTTGGCGGCGCGGAAACGGGTGAAGATTTCCAGGCGCTTGGCGGCGTTCACGCGTCGCCCTTCGGTTCGGCGGCCTTGGCGCGGGCGCGCTCCATCGCCGCGGCGATGATGGCGCGCTTGCGTTCCTTCTCGGCGATTTCGGCATCCGTGTTGCCCGGCTCGGCGATGACCGCCTTCATTTTTTCAAGCGCCTTGGCGGCCAGGCGCGCGTCGTTTTCGGCGCGCTCGCGCTGCAGGCGCATGCCGCGCAAGTCGTGCCGTTGGCGCGCGGCGGCGGCCTGTTCCCCGCTCCAGGCGTTCCAGCCGGTCCGCTCGTCGGTCACCGGGTACATCACGATGCAATCGACCGGGCAGGGCGCCACGCACAGGTCGCAACCGGTGCACAGGCTCGGGACGATGGTGTGCATGTGCTTGGCCGCGCCGATGATGGCGTCGACCGGACAGGCCTGGATGCACAGCGTGCAGCCGATACACAAGGCCTCGTCGATGAAGGCGACCGGGCGCGGCCGCTCGAAGCCGTGTACCGGGTTCAGCGGGATGACCTTGCGCCCCAGCGTCCCGGCCAGCCGCGCCACCCCCTCCAGGCCGCCCGGCGGACACTGGTTGATGTCGGCGGCGCCGGCGGCGATGGCCTCGGCGTAGGGGCGGCAGCCGTCAAAGCCGCATTTGGTGCATTGCGTCTGCGGCAGCAGGTCTTCGATCTGGTCGGCGAGGGAGCGGTGGTCTGGTTGCGGCACGGTGATCTTCGGGGCGGTAAAACCTCATTATCCAATATATGGGTGCGGCTTATGCAAAAAACCATGGCGCGCTGTCGGACTATCGGCGAAAGCGGGCGTGGCCGGCGCTGGTGTGGCGCAATTGCCGGTTTTTCAGCGTATTTCCCGTTTGTATACAAGATGCGGACAAACAACTTTGAAAACGGTATCGTTTATGGGACGATGCTTCCTACTATCGAGGAAGAGGCGATCCGCTGATGTGTTTGGGAGCCAGCAAATGAGTATCTTCAGGACGGTCGCGGTGCTCGCCGGGCTGGCCCTGTCCTGCGCCGCCGGGGCGGCGGACGGGCCGGCCGATGCGCCGCGTCCTATCCGCTTTGCGGCCGAGGACTGGCCGCCGTTCATTTCAGCGGCGCTGCCCGGCGAGGGCCTGTCGGGCACCATGGTGAGGCTGGCGTTCGAGCGCGCCGGTTACCGCCTGAGGGTCGACTATTTCCCCTGGAAGCGCACCATGCAGTCGGGCCTGCGGGACCCGGCCTACGCCGGTTTTCTGGCGGTATGGCGCACCCCCGAACGCGAAACGCTCTGCCACTTTTCGGCGCCGATCGGCAACACGCTGACCGTGCTGGCGCACCTGAAGGAAGACCCGTTGCCGACGGCGAGCCTGGCGCAGCTGGGCGGCGTCAAGATCGGCACGGTGGCGGGCTACTCGAACGGCGAGCAGTTCGATGCGATGGTCAAACGCGGCGAACTCGGCGTCGAGGAGGGCGTCAGCGATGAAATCAATGTGAGGAAGCTGCTGATCAAGCGCTTTCGCGTGATCGTGATTGAAAGGCATGTGCTGCGGCATTTGATGCTCAGTTCGCGTTTCAGCGCGGCCGAACGGGCGCGCATCACGATTACCGAGCATGTTTTCAAGGAGCGCCCGGTGCACCTGTGCTTCAAGCGGACGGCGGAGGGCTTGCGGCAGCAGCAGAAATTCAACGACGCCGCCAAGGAGATCGATATGGCCAAGCTGGAGCGCGAGTACTGGAAGCGTATCGGCGCCGACACCAGCGGCGCCGGGCTGGATTTCTAGGCGTAAAAAAGCGCGCTCAACGGCGCGCTTGGACGGATGGTTTCGGCGTTGACATAGTTAAAACCAAAGGCGCAACCCCGGGGTCGGACCCTGGGGGGCCGACCCGGGCTCCTTGCCTGGGTTGATTTCTAGCGTTGCCGGCCCGCCCGCTTAACCGTGCTGCTTGATGAACTTGCCGATTTCAGGGCAAATCACTTCGCGCCAGCGGCGGCCCGAGAAAATACCGTAGTGGCCGCATTTCGGCGCCACGAAGTCGCGCTGCATCTCGGCCGGTATGCCGCTGCACAGGTCATGCGCGGCCTGGGTCTGGCCGGCGCCGGAAATGTCGTCCAGCTCGCCTTCGACGGTGAACAGGGCGACATTGGTGATGTCTTGCGGACGCACCAGTTGGCCGTCCACTTCCCATGTGCCCATCGGCAGCTTGAATTCCTGGAACACGGTCTTGATCGTGTCCAGATAGTATTCAGCCGGCATGTCCAGCACCGCGTTGTACTCGTTGTAGAACTGGCGGTGGCCTTCCGCCGGCTCGTCGTCGCCGGTCACCAGGTGCATATAAAACTCGCGGTGGCTCTGGGCGTGGCGGCCCGGGTTCATCGCGATGAAGCCGGCGTGCTGCAGGAAGCCGGGGTAGACCTTGCGGCCAAAACCCGGATAGTTCGGCGGCACCGCGTAAATGACGGTGTTTTCAAACCACGAAAATTTCTTCTCGGTGGCCAGGTTGTTGACCTGGGTCGGCGATTTGCGCGGATCGATCGGCCCGCCCATCATCGTCATGGTCTTCGGCATGTGCTTGTCTTTGGCCGTGGCCATCAACGAAATCGCCGCCAGCACCGGCACCGTCGGCTGGCATACCGAAATAACGTGCAGGTCGGGCGCCAGCAGGCGGATGAATTCCTGCACGTAAAAGATGTAGTCGTCCAGGTGGAAGGCGCCGGCGCTGGCCGGCACCATGCGCGCATCGGTCCAGTCGGTAATGTAGACGTCGTGCTCGGCCAGCAGGCCGCGCACGGTGTCGCGCAGCAGCGTCGAGTGGTGGCCCGACAGCGGCGCCACCAGCAACACTTTCGGCTGCGCCGGGGCGCCCGCGTCCTTCTGGAAGTGCAGCAGGCGGCAGAATGATTTGTTGACGACGACGCGTTCGGTGATGGCCAGGGTCTGGCCATTGACGTCAATCGTGTCGATTTCGAATTTTGGCTTCTCGTAGTCCTTGCCCAACCGGTACATCAGCTCGTAGCCGGCGGCGATGCGCTGCGAAAACGGCGTATGGGCCAGCGGTGACACCGGGTTGGTGAACAACTTGGAGGACATGTCCGCCCATTGCATCACGGGTGTGAGAAATGAGCGTTGCATTTCGTGCAGTTGATAAAGCATAAATGATTCCTCGTAGAGTGCCGGGTGCGGATTTCAGCTCCAATCATCATAATCCAATTATAGAAAAATTGTTCGTGACTTGAAGCAGTTTTTAATTCCGAGTGGCAATTACGCTAACTAGCGGTAAAGGTGCACGTCTCCATCATGCGCCCAAAACGTAAAAAGCAGCGTTTCCGCTGCTTTCAGTGTTGCGTTTTGGCTGCGCCGGAAGGCCCGCCCGCCTAGTCGAAAACCGGGGTGTCGACGCCGAGGATCTTGTGCAGCTTCGGCGAGGTGGTGGTGTATTGCATATAGATTTTTTTGTCCGGGAAGATGTAGGGCGCGGCGCCGAATGTCGCCAGCGCCGCTTCGTGGAAGCCCGACAGGATCAGCTTTTTCTTGCCCGGATAGGTGTTGATGTCGCCGACGGCGAAAATACCCGGGACGCTGGTCTCGAACTTTTCCGTGCTGACCACCTTCAACTGGCGCCGCTCGATGTCCAGGCCCCAGTCGGCGATCGGCCCCAGCTTGGGCGTCAGGCCGAAGAACACCAGCAGCATGTCGAGCGGCAGGCGGCGCGTCACGCCGTCGCTGCCGCTTACCTTGATCTCGCTCAGTCGGCCGTCGCGGGTGTCGAAGCCGGTGGCCTGGCCGACGATCAGCTGCATTTCGCAGGCGTCGCACAGCGCCTTCATTTTCGCCACCGACGCCGGGGCGGCGCGGAAGTCTTCGCGGCGGTGCAACAGCACCACCGATTCGGCCTTGCCGACGAAATTCAAGGCCCAGTCGAGCGCCGAGTCGCCGCCGCCGCAGATGACGATGTTCTTGCCGTCGAACAGCGCCGGCTGCTTGACGCGGTAGAACAGTTGCGTGTCTTCGAAGGCTTCGATGCCGTCGAGCTTTAGCTTGCGCGCCTGGAACGAGCCGACGCCGGCGGCGATGAAAATGGTCTTGGTCAGAAAGCGCGTGCCGGTGCTGGTCTCGACGTTGAAGCGGCCGTCGTCGCGGCGCTCGACCACGCTCACTTCCTGGCTCAGGTGGAAGGTCGGTTCAAACGGGGCGATTTGCTTGAGCAGCTTGTCGGTCAGTTCCTGGCCGGTGCACACGGGCACGGCCGGAATGTCGTAGATCGGCTTGTCGGGGTAGAGTTCGATGCACTGGCCGCCGACGGCCGGCAGCGAATCGATGACATGGGCTTTGATTTCCAGCAGACCGAGTTCGAAAACCTGGAACAGCCCGACCGGGCCGGCGCCGATGATGACGGCGTCGGCGTCGATGACGTTGTGATAACTCATACCATGTGTGTCCTGTCTGTTGCGCGATGGGGTGGTCAACGGCGCGCAGCCGCGAACGCGGCTGTGCTCGGCTGCCCGGCGCGGGGGACGGTCAAGTTAGCGTGGCCGCGCGGCCGCGCCGTCAGCGTACCAGCAGGTGGGTTTTTTCCTTGACGTCCTTGAACTCTTCGGCATCCGGCAGGGCCGCCTTGGTCTTGGTGATCGACGGCCAGTTACGCGCCAGGTCGACGTTGATCTTGATGAAGGCTTGCTGGTCGGCCGGCACATCTTCCTCGGCGAAAATCGCGTTGACCGGGCATTCCGCGACGCACACCGCGCAGTCGATGCATTCGTCCGGATCGATTGTCAGGAAATTCGGGCCTTCCCGGAAACAATCTACCGGGCAGACATCAACGCAGTCCGTGTAACGGCAGGCGATGCAGGATTCGGTGACAACGTGGGTCATAACAGTCCTATCAATATGGGGGGTGCTGTGGCGCCGGAGGGAATTCGTCGGTGCCGCTAAAGCAAAGCAGCGTATTTTAAGGCAATTCGGTATTTCTCACAAATCGGGCTTATATACAATACAAATAAGCAAATTCGTTTTATGCGCGTTTTTGCGGCTGCGGCGCCAGGGCGCGGCCGCGGCGCGGTAGCGGATGGACTCCCTTGGTTTGGAGGCGGCCGCCGCCGTTCAGGCGGCGGCGCGGATCTGCGCCAGCAGGGTTTGCCACGCCGCGCTGGCCGGGCTGCCGTCCTCGACGAAGCTCAGCGTGTGCTGGCGGCCGTTGTCGTCGACGGTGATGTGCCAGCGCGGCAGGTCGGCGCCGATGGTCTCCGGCTGGGCCGTGGCCCGGTCCGCGAAAAAGCCGGCCCCGGCCAGCGCCGCCTCCAGCGCCTTGCCCTTGGCGCTGGCGGCGGTGTCTATGTCGTAGCGTTCGCCCTGGCCGGCGAAGCCGCCGCTGCTGGTTGCCGATATTTTCATCTCGCTCCTCTTGGTTGCGTGCCGGGCCGCCGCCGCGCGGCGCCCGCGAACCGGGCTTAACCCAGCTCTTCGTTCAAGCCCCGCGCCGCCGCGCCGCCGCCGCCGCCGCCGCCGTTTTGTTGGGCGCCGCCGCCGTCGGGCGCGTGGCCGTTGCCGCGCAGGTTGCCGCCGTAGTCGCGGCACCACGCCGCCAGCGCCGCGCGCTCCTCGTCGAGCAGGCTTTCCGATTCGAGGTATTCGGCGCTGTTCATCGTGCCGCAACAGGCGCGCCGGTCTTGCCGCGCGCCGGGCTGGTCTTCGGTGTAGGCCTGGAACATCAGATTGGGACCGGCCTGGCCCGTCAACGGCGTCTCGCTGAGCACTTCGCGCCGCGTGAACTGTTCGCGGATGGCGTCGCGGTAGCGCTGCGGCTTGCCGTCGGCGCTGGCGATGAGCAGCATCTGGTTGGCGACGTCGGCGTAGGTGGCGCCCATGTCCGGCGCGCCGATCAGCGCGCGCAGCAGCAGGCTGCGCAGGCCGTCGGCGACGCGGTGCAGCACCGCCGCGTCGTCTGCGACGGCCGGGTCGCGCTCGAACGCGAACACGTCGGCCAGGATGTCGTAGACGGCGCCGGTGAACACCTGCGAGATCGCGTGCACCTCGTTGCCGGTTTCGGAGAGCTTGAAGTCGTTGTCGGCGTTGCGCAAGCCGTTCGGCCGCCCCAGCGCCAGACCGAACTGTTCGGCCATGTCGGCCAGGAAGGTCTTGTCGTGCAGGTTGGCCTTGGTCTGGGCGATCACCGCCTCGACCTGGTCGAGCTGCGACAGGGCCAGGAAGATCGCGGTCAGGTCGCCGAAGGCTTCGTGCAGGCCGCCGGTTTGCGGCGGATTGCCGTTGAGCAGCCATTTCGGCTTGAGGCCGTCGAGCACCGCGTGGCCGGCCTCGTGCGAGACGATGTCGAACGAGCGGCAGGTGTAGACCCGCTCGGTGCCGCCGCTGGGGATGAAGTCGCCGAACTTGAGCGCCTTCTCGGTGCGGCTGTAGAACGCGTTCATGACGTTGGGCAGGCCGTGCGGAAACACCTTCAGCGGCGCGGTGTTGTTGGCGCTGTTCCACTGCCACGGCAACGGCGCGGCGTTGCCGCCGCTGGCCAGCGCGCGCTGGTACATGCTCAGCGTCAGGCGCACCACGGCGAAGGTATGGATCGCGTCGAACTGGTCGGTGTTGGGCGAGACCACGAAGTCGCCGAAGGCGTTCGGGTTGACCGGGGCGATGCCCGGCTCGCCGAAGGTGACGCGGGCGTCGCGCGGACCCTGCAGCACCAAGCCGGGCAGGAACACCTTGCGCGTGCCCAGGTCGCTCACGGCCGGGTCTTGCTTCCAGATCAGCACGCGCGAGCCGAGCGGCACCGCCGCCGGCGTCGACGGTTGCGGCCCGCGCGGGCGCCCCGGCTGCAGCGTCAGTTGCACGTTCTTGCGGTGCTGGCGGTACGGCGCCGACGGCGTCGGCACGTAGCTGACGGGCAGGGAGGCGCATTTCGTGAGCACGGCTTCGACCGGCACGATCACTTTTTGGTCCATATTTTCTCTCCAGAAAAGATGCGGCGCGGGCCGCGGCGTCGACGCGCCAGCGCGATCAGACCGTTCCAGTTTCACGCCTCGGTTCGAACTGAGATAGTCGGCTTCTGTCCGCGCCGTGGTTTGAGCTGGCACAAGCTTTGCACGGGCGGCGCGACGTGGCGCGCGGTGCCGGGACAGGGGGAGGGGCGCCGCGCACCGAAACCAGGGGCTGAACCCGGGACCGCGCGCTCAGTTGAGGGTTTTCGTCGGTCGGGTTAGCCCGCCAGGGCGTAACCCGACTGGCGCCGGCGGCGGCTCGGCGTCGGATGGCGTCAGGCCAAGCCGACCCGCGGCGTCAGGGCGGACCCAGTTGTTACAGCAGGAAGAAAAACGCCGCCGTGATGGTCGGCGGCAGCGCGCCCAGCAGCAGGCCGAGGGCGCCGATCGAACCGTCCTTGAAGCCGCGCCGCACCAGCGCGGCGCCGGCCGGATTGGGCGCGTTGGCGATCACGGTCAGGCCGCCGCCGGCCACCGCGCCGGCCATCAGCATGTACTTGGCCTGCTCCGACAGGCCGCTGATCAGCGAGCCGAGGTAGGTCAGCGCGGCGTTGTCGGTGATCGCCGTCAGGCCGAGCGCGCCGAAGAAGATGGCGGTCGGGCCCAGGCTGGACACCAGCGGCTGCAACCACCACTGCTGCATGCCGCCGAGCAGCACCAGGCCGGCCAGGAAGAAGCCGACCAGCAGGCCCTCCTTCAGGATCAGCGGGCTTTGGTGGTGCTCGTAGGCCTTGGTGTAGCCGAGGAAGAACAGGAACAGGCCGATGAAGACCACCGGGTGGTGGGCGAAATACACCACGCCGGCCAGGAACGCCAGGTGCACCGCGCTGACGGTCCACGACATAGGCGCGGCGCCAGCCGGGGCGGCGTCGGCGCCGGCGCCGTCATCCGCGCCGGCGCCGGCGTCGCGCAGGTGCGCGCGCAGCAGGACGGTGATGACGCTGGCGTTGAGCAAGACCGCCAGCGCGGCGCGCCAGCCGAAGGTGCTGGCCATGAACGCGGTGTCCCAATGCCAGGTCGTGGCGACCATCAGCACCGGCGGCGCGGCGTACGAGGTCAGCGTGCCGCCGATCGAGACGTTGACGAACAGCACGCCCAGCGCGCCGTACTTCAGCCATTCCGGCATGTCCTTGCGAAAAATCTGCGGCGCCAGCATCAGCGCGGCCAGCGTCATCGCCGCCGGCTCGGTGATGAGCGAACCGGTCAGCGGTACCACGCCCAGCCCGAGCCAGGCCAGCGCGACCGCGGTGCGCATTGGCGCCAGCCGCGCCAGCCCGGCCAGCAGGCGCCCGACCGCGCCCAGCACCGGTTGCGAGGCGGCCACCACCATGACCACGCAGACGAACATCGGCTCGGCGAACTGGCGCGATTCGGCGTAGGCGAGGGCGGCGGGGCCGCCGGCCAGCGCGGCCATCGCCAGCAGCAGCAGCATGGCCCAGAAGCCGAACACCACCTCGACCTCGCCGAGCAGGTGCAGCAGGCCGGCGTGGCGCGGGTGGCGGTGGGCCAGCACCTCGAAAAATTTGGCGCCGAAGGTGTGCAACAGGGCCAGTCCGAACAGGACCGCGCCTAGCGTTTGCATGCTGCTCGTTTCCATCGTTTTATCTTTCATCTTTTGTCTGTTGTCGGCGCGGCGGCGGCCCGGGGCGCACGGCCGCCGCGGCGTTATTATGCTACACAACGGCGCGCCGCCTGAGGGTGGCGACGGGCGGGCACTGGCGCCGCCGCGGCCCAACTGGCATTATTCCGACTGTCTTATTTCATCTCAACAAAAGGATAGCTCGATGGCTGACATTCATATCGTTCAGGAACACGGCCTGACACCCAAAAAAGCCCGCGAGGCGGCGCAAAAAGTGGCCGACAAAATGGCCGAGGAATACGACCTCGACTGCACCTGGGAGGGCGACGTGCTGCGCTTCGAGCGCAGCGGCGTCAGCGGTTCGTTGACCCTGGCCAAGACGCAGGCGCAGATGGACTTGAAGCTGGGTTTCCTGTTCAGCGCCTTCTCGGCCAAGATCGAAAGCAAGATCACCGAAAACATGCAGACCGTGTTCGGCGGCAAAGCTTGACGGCGCGCGCGGCGCTGGCCGCGCCGCTTCGCCGCGAAGGGCGCGCAAGGCGTCCTTCGAGCCCGGCCAGGGACGTCGCCCGCCACACCGACGCGCGGGTCATCATATGGCAACAGAAAACCGGCGACGAATGGATCGTCCAGGCGCTGGCGGCGGATAAAAATAGTCGCGGTGGAAGCGGGACGGAGGGGGCCGGCGGCGGGGGCCGTCGGTGGGCGATGGGCGGTGGGCGATGGGCGGGGCGGGCGCCGCTGCGCGCCGGCGCCGCCCGCGCGCTAGTGCGTTTTAGTCTTTCAGATCGGCGATCAAGTCGACGTATTGCTGTTGCGCCTCTTCGGTCGAGGTACCCGTCAGGGCTGCCCAGGCGTCGTATTTGGCGCGGCCGACCATGTCGGTGAAGCCGGGGCGCGAACCGCTGGCGTCGCCGGCCGACGATTGCTTGAACAGCGCGTAAATCTTCAGCAAGGTCATATTGTCCGGACGCTCGGACAGGTTCTTGGAGTCAAGCTGCGCTTGCTCGAATTGCTCTTGTAAACTCATACGTACTCCTGTTGGCTGAAAAAATGTTGCTCTGTTAATGTTGCTAGAGTAGTTTCACTAGAATCTTATCGCAACAATCCGATTCCCGAGCGACATAATAGGACCAAACGCCCGCCAAACTATAGAGGAGATGCTCGAATGTTGTCCAAAGCCCTGCCGGCCCCCAGCCGGAAAAAGATGTCCACCGTCGACACCGCATGGCTCAGGATGGATTCGGACAGCAACTTGATGATGATCGTCGGCGTCGCCATGCTCGACAAGCCGATCAGCGCCGCGGCGCTGAAGCTGGCGCTGACGACGCGCTTCCTGGTGTTGTCGCGCTTTCGCAGCCGGGTCGTCAGCGACCTGTCGGGCAGTTGGTGGCAGGAGCAAACGGTCGACCTCGACGACCACGTGGTGCCGGCCCTGCTGGCGCCGGCGCTGCCGGCCGGCGCCAGCAACAAGCCGGCGCTGCAGCAACTGGTCGGCGCCTTGTCGCAGCAGCCGCTGGCGGCCGACAAGCCGCTGTGGCAGATGCACCTGGTCGACCATTGCGTCGGCGAGGACGGCCGCGTGCGCCAAGCGCTGATCGTGCGCATCCACCACTGCATCGCCGACGGCGTGGCGCTGGTGGGCGTGTTCATGTCCATGTTCGGTAGCAAAATCGACATCGCCCCGGCCGAGCCGAGCCCGCGCGCCCGCGCCGCCGCCGAGGAAAACCCGTGGGCGCAGATCCTGCTGCCGCTGACCGCCACCGGCATCAAGGCGATCGACCTGTCGTCGCACCTGCTGATCAAGTCGATGGGCATGCTGGGCGAGCTCGACAAGCTGGGCGGGCAGCTCGCCGAGCTGGGCCATACGGCCGGGCAATTGGCGACCGACGCCGTCAAATTGACGACCATGAGCGAGGATACGCCGACCCGCTTGAAGGGCAAGCCGAACGGTAAAAAGCACGTGGCGTGGAGCGAGCCGCTGCAGCTGGCCGAGGTGAAGGCGGTCGGCAAGGCCTTCGGCTGCTCGATCAACGACGTGTTGATGGCCAGCGTGGCCGGGGCGCTGCGCGCCTACCTGCGCGCCAAGGGCGACGCGGTGGCGCGCGACTGCGACGTGCGCGTCATGGTGCCGGTGAACCTGCGCAAGGCCAGCCGCCGGCAAAAGCTCGGCAACGCCTTCGGCCTGGTGCCGCTGGTGTTGCCGGTCGGGCTGGAAGACCCGGTCGCCCGCCTGTTCGAGGTGCGCCGGCGCATGAACGAGCTGAAGGGCGGTTACACCGCGCTGGTGGCGATGTCGGTGCTGGGCGTGCTGGGGGCGACCCCGAAGCAGGTGCAAAACGAGGTCCAGAACTACTTCGCCAGGAAGGCCACGGCGGTGATGAGCAACGTGTCCGGTCCGCACACGCCGCTGTACCTGGCCGGCAGCCAGCTCGACCAGGTGATGTTCTGGGTGCCGCAGTCGGGCGACATCGGCGTCGGCGTGTCCATCCTCAGCTACAACGGCGGCGTGCAGTTCGGCATCGTCACCGACGACGCGCTGGCCACCGATCCAGACAACATCATTCACCGCTTCGCGCCCGAGTTCGAGAAACTGGTGATGCTGGCGCTGATGGACGAGTGGCGGGAACCGGGCTGACAGGTCGCGGCGGCGGACGGTCCGGCGCGGCTGGTCAATCGACGGCTGCGACGGCCGGCAAGCTCGTACTTGCCGGCCCGCTATACCGGGGGCGCGTGCGCGGCGCCGGCGGGCCGGATGATAGTATAGGTGTCCTGATATCGATGATGGATGGCGCGGCGCGGCAACGGCGCGCCGCGCCCGCTGAGCGGATATTGATGACCACGACCTCCATGTTGCTCCATGCCGACATTGGCGCCTTGCTGCCGCGCCTGCGTCGCTTCGCCCGCGTCCTGTGCCCGCGCCGCGACGAGGCCGACGACCTGGTCCAGATCTCGGTCGAACGCGCCTTGCAGCGCAGCGCGCAGTGGCAGCCCGGCACCCGCCTCGACAGTTGGATTTTCCGCATCATGGCGCAGGCTTGGCGCGGCCAGCCGCGGCCGGCCGCGCGCGCCGAGCCGGCGTTCTCGGCGGACGATACCGGCGAGCGCGGCGGCGTCGCGGCCGACGCGCCCAGGCGCGCGCTGCTGCAGGCCATCGGCCGGCTCGACGACGAGCAGCGCCTGGTGCTCGGCCTGGTGCTGGTCGAGGGTTTGCCGTATCAGGAGGCGGCGGCCGTGCTGGACCTGCCGCCCGAGTCGGTGGGCCAGCATTTACTGCGGGCGCGCCAGGCCTTGCAGGGGCTGCTACCTGACCAGGCGCGGAAAATGCCATGACCTTGAGCGACGACATCCTGATGGCGTTTGCCGACGGCGAACTCGACGACGCCAGCCGCCAGGCCGTCGAGGCGGCGATGCGGCGCGACCCGGCCGTGGCGCAACGGGTGGCGCGGTACAAGGCCTTGCGCGCCGAGGTGTTCGCCGCCTTCGCGCCAATCCTCGACGAGACGCCGCCGCCGCGCTTGTTGCGGCCGCTGCGGCCCCTGCGCGGCGCCAAGGTGGTGCAACTCGACGCGGTGCGCGCCACCAGGACGGCGCGCCACGCCGCGCCGGAGCCGGTCGCCAGGGTGGCGAACTGGTCCTGGCCGGAATGGGCGGCGCTGGCGGCGGCGCTGGCCTGCGGCTTGCTGCTGGGCCGCTTCGTGCTGGCCGAGTGGCCGTCGGACCGGTTGGCGGCGGCGGCCGGCGCCGACGGCGCGCTGGTGGCGCGCGGCGAACTGGCGGCGGCGCTGTCGCAGCAACTGTCCGGCCCGGCCACGGCGGACGGCAAGGTGGCCATTGGCTTGAGCTTCGTGTCGAACCAGGGGGTGTATTGCCGCAGCTTCGTGATGGACGGCGGCGGCCGGGATCTGGCCGGGCTGGCGTGCCGCAGCGGCGCGCAATGGGCGCTGCCGGTGCTGGTGCAGCAGGCCGGGCAAGCGCGGCAGGCGGGCGCCGGGCGCGGCCGCGCCGAGGCGGCGTTGGCGGTGCAGCAGGCGGTCGAGCAGCGCATCGACAGCGCCGCGCTGGACGCCAAGATGGAACGGCAGGCGCTGCGCCAGGGTTGGCAGCGCTAACGGCCGCGGGGGGGGGGGGGGGGGGGGGGGGGGGGGGGGGGGGGGGGGGGGGGGGGGGGGGGGGGGGGGAGAGGGCGGGGGGGGAGGGGGGGGGGGGAGGGGGGGAGAGGGGGGGG
>NZ_JBJXIB010000078.1:0-28024 GCF_046115965.1 Janthinobacterium sp. CG_23.3
AAATATTGAGAGTAAACGCCTTTCTCAACGAGTTTACAAGCAATATTTGCCAACTTCGCCATCGGCTACACCTTCGCCTTCATGCAATCGCCCTGACGATCCGGCGCAAGCGCTTGACAGACCGGCGGCAAACTGCAACCATACCGCCATGAAATCATTTGAATCACATCGCGCTTGCTTGAATTGGTGGTCCCGCTCTCAGCGCGCGGCCACTTCATTGTGATGTGATTTTTTATCAACGCCGCCTCGATCTGGTGGCGTTGTTGTTTCGCGCGGCTTGATGGGGGCGACCGAAAGGAACCCCGATGAGCTTGCCAACCCAGCCTACTTCCCCGTCCGTCATCCTGACCGGCGACCGCCCGACCGGTCCGCTCCACCTGGGCCACTTCGTCGGCAGCCTGCGCAACCGCGTCGCCTACCAGCACGACTACCGGCAATACATCATGCTGGCCGACGCCCAGGCGCTGACCGACAACATGGACGACACCGGCAAGGTGCACCGCAACGTCGTCGAGGTGGCGCTGGACTACCTGGCCGTCGGCATCGACCCGGCCAAGTCGACCATCCTGATCCAGTCGCAGATTCCGGAACTGGCCGAGCTGACCTTCTATTACCTGAACATCGTCACCGTCGCCCGCCTCGAACGCAACCCGACGGTCAAGGAAGAGATCCGCCTGCGCGGCTTCGAGCGCGACATCCCGGCCGGCTTCCTGACGTATCCGGCCAGCCAGGCGGCCGACATCACCGCCTTCAAGGCGTCGCTGGTGCCGGTCGGCGAGGACCAGATCCCGATGATCGAGCAGACCAATGAAATCGTGCGCCGCTTCAACCGCGTCGCCGACCGCGAAGTGCTGGTCGAGTGCAAGGCGCTGGTGCCGGAAATCGGCCGCCTGCCCGGCATCGACGGCAAGGCCAAGATGAGCAAGTCGCTCGGCAACACCATCAACCTGGGCGCCAGCGCCGACGAGATCCGCGCCGCCGTCAAGAAGGTCTACACCGACCCGCTGCACCTGCGCGTGCAAGACCCCGGCCACGTCGAGGGCAACGTCGCCTTCACCTACCTCGACGCCTTCGACCTGGACCCGGCCGGCCTGGCCGAGATGAAGGCGCACTACCAGCGCGGCGGCCTGGGCGACACCGTCGTCAAGGCGCGCCTGGAAGCGTGCCTGCAGGAACTGCTGGCGCCGATCCGCGCCCGCCGTGAAGAGCTGGCCAAGGACCGCGGCTACATCCTGCAAATCCTCAAGGAAGGCACCTACAAGGCGCGCGAAGTGGCGGCCAAGACCGCCGACGAAGTCAAGGCCGCGCTGGGTTTGAGCTACTTCTGATTTGTCGCCCGCCGCGCGCCTCACCAACACGCGCGGCGCAAGCTTGGTTTTCCGGCGTCGGCGGCGGCTCGGCGTCGGCTTACGCTGCCGCTAATCCGACCGACGATCGACGCCAGCGGTTTTGCTTAACTCCCCGGCAATTCCCCGCAGTAAGGTAAAATACCCGGCTCGTTCGTCCGCCCGTCCCCATTCAGTGAGAATCCGCATGCAAACCTTTATTATCGGCAAAGACGCCGCCCTCGAATCGACCATCGACACCATGCAGAAGAAGCTGGCGGCGCGCGGCTTCAAACTCAACGAGTCGTCGCTGCTGCACGAAGTCGACGGCATCTGGTCGACCCATATGAAGGACAACGACTGTCCGATGCTGTTCTCCAACGGCAAGGGCGCGACCGAACTGGCGGCCCGCGCCAGCGCCTATGGCGAGTTCTTCGAACGCCTCGGCACGCACTATTTCTGGACCCATTTCTACCTCGGTGAAACGCGCGCCAAGCGGCCGTTCGTGCATTATCCGCAAGAGCGCTGGTTCGCCCCGACCGAAGACGGCAAGTGGCCGGCCGAGATCCTCAACGCCGACCTGCACGCCTTCTACAATCCCGAAGGCGACATCGGCGACGACGTGCTGGTCGACCTGAACTCGGGCAACGTCGAGCGCGGCATCTGCGCGCTGCCGTACACCCGCCTGCGCGACGACAGCCAAGCCCTGATCCCGGTCAACATCATCGGCAACCTGTACGTCAGCAACGGCATGGCCGCCGGCAACACGCTGATGGAGGCGCGCACCCAGGCGCTGTCGGAAATTTTCGAGCGCGCCATCAAATACCGCATCATCGCCGAAGGCCTGTGCCTGCCGGAAGTGCCGGACGAGGTCATCGCCCGCTTCCCGAGCATCCAGGCCGGCATCGCCGGTTTGCGCAAGGCCGGCTTCGGCATCCTGGTCAAGGACGCCTCGCTGGGCGGCAAGTACCCGGTGATGAACGTGACGCTGGTGCATCCGAAGGACCAGGGCGTGTTCTCCAGCTATGGCGCGCACCCGCGCTTTGAAATCGCGCTGGAGCGCGCCATGACCGAATTGCTGCAGGGCCGCGCGCTCGACTCGCTGGAAGGCTTCCCGGAGCCGGGCTTCGACATGGACGAGATCAACGCCGTCGCCAACCTGGAAATCCACTTCGTCGATTCGAGCGGCGTGATCAGCTGGAACTTCATGGGCGACACGCCGGACTTCCCGTTCGCCGACTGGAACTTCAGCAACACCACGGCCGAAGACTACCAGTGGCTGGTCGACTGCATCCACGGCGAAGGCAAGGATATCTACGTCGCCGACTTCAGCGAGCAAGGCGCGTATAGCTGCCGCATCCTGGTGCCGGGCATGTCCGAAATCTATCCGGTCGAAGACCTGGAATGGGAAAACAACAGCATCGGCAACGGCATGCGTTCGCAACTGGTGCGCCTGCACGACTTGAGCGAAGACGAGGCCGAGGCATTGCTGGCCGACTTGCAAACGTCGAACCTGAACGACGAGCGGCCGCTGTGGGAAGTGCTGGGCCTGGCCGTTCCGCTGGGCACGCCGTGGAAACAGTTGCGCATCGGCGAACTGAAGACGCTGCTGGCCTTGGCGGTCGGCGACAAGGAAGCGATCCTCGAAGGTTGCGACTGGATCCACCACTTCAAGGATCTGGCGCCGGCGCGCCGCCTGGTGTACCGCTGCATCGAAAGCATCCTCAACGTCGGGGACGTGGACAACTACCGCCGTTCGCTGGTTATGCTGTACGGCGCGGAAACCGTGCGCCAGGCCGAAGCGCTGCTGGAGCGCAGCGAGCGTTTCTTCGGCCTGGAAACCCTGGGCGTGGATTTCGAAGGCAGCGCGATGCACCAGACGCTGCTGGCGGCCTACGACAAGCTGTTCGCGGCCGACCGCTAAGCGTGGGCGACGCGGCGCCGGGCTGGGGCCTGCCCTACTGGGTGGCGGCGACCTACCTGGTCGCCAGCGCGCTGTGCTTCATCGCCTACGCCGTCGACAAGTCCGCCGCCAAGGCGAAGCGCCGCCGCACGCCGGAGCGCACGCTGCTGCTGCTCGGCCTGGCCTGCGGCTGGCCCGGCGCCGTGCTGGCCCAGCAGTGGCTTCGGCACAAGTCGAGCAAGGCCTCGTTTCGCTGGAAGTTTTGGGGGACGGTGGCGCTGAACGTGGCCGCGTTGGCGGCCGTCGGCTATGCGGTGCCGGCCCGTTGAACGGGCCGCTGGCGGCATACCTACCCAGGGCAACGAGCCGGGGTCAGCCCTGAAGGCCCGACCCCGGGCTGACGCCCTTGCTGTTAATCGGCTCGACGTCGAGGCCGGCTAGGCTTGCTTCTTGAAAATCGGGTCGACGATGAATTGCTGCGCCTTGATGCGCAAGTCGCGCTCCTCGTCCAGCTCGGCCTTCACTTCGCCCAGTTCGTCGCGCTCCGCTTCCAGCAGGACCTTGGTGGCGGCCAGCTCGGCTTCGACGCGGCCCATCCCCTCCAGCCGCAGTTGCGCTTCGATCAGCTCGGCGCGCGCCAGCTCGGCCGCCTCTTCCAGCCGGGGAATATCCTCCAACTTGAACTGCGCCTTGGCCAGGTCCATGCGCGCCTGCTCGGCCGCCGCCTCCAGCCGCGGCAGGCTTTCCAGGCGCAACTGCGCCTTCGCCAGATCGGTGCGCGCCTGCCCCGCCACCACGCGTTCGCGCTCCAGCTCTTCCTTCAAGGCCTCCAGCTCGCCGCTCTGGGTGTCGATCAACTCCAACTGGCGCTCGTTCTCCGTCGCCAGGTCGGACGCCTCCTGCATGTGCTCGGCCATCTCCCCCTCCAGCACGGCACTGCTCGCGGCCACCTCCTGGCCGACGAAATCGAGTATCGCCCGCCGCAACACCGGCGACAGGTCGGCCACCGCCGCCACTTGGCGCTGCGTGGCCGATTTCTTGCGCTGCCACAGCTTGCTGATCGTTCCCAGGCATCCAATATTGCCCATCTGTTCGCGCAGCGCCCGCGAAGTCACCTTGACGCCATTGGCCTGGAGCGCCTCGGCGGCGGCGCCGACTTGCTCGGCGGTAATTTTTACTTCGCGTCCGATCATAATGTGCTCATCGAGTTGGTTAATGTTTGCTATCTTATATACGGCGTCAAAAGGCGTAAAGTTATTCTCGGTGATTATTACCATATCGCAACAAGAAAGCGCGCCGGCCGGCAACATGCGGCGCGCCGGCTGACAAAACTATAGGAAGCGGGAAACGGCGTGCAGCGCCAGGCCGACCAGGCCGCCGACCAGGGTGCCGTTGATGCGGATATACTGCAGGTCCTTGCCGACGTGCAGTTCGAACTTGCGCGCCACCGTGTCGGCGTCCCAGTTGCCGATGGCGCGCCGGACCACCGCCACGATCACGTCGCGCCGCTCGACGACGGTGTCGACCAGCACCGCCCGAATCCACACGTTGAGCTTGCCGCGGATCGCCGCGTCGTCGCTCAGCGCCCGGCTGAACACCCGCAGCGCCTGCTCGGCGCCGCCGGCCAGGCGCGAATCGGCCGCCGTCGCGTCGGCCAGCAGGCGCTGCTTGACATCCCGCCAAACCTGGCCGGCGTAGCCGCGAAACAGCGGATGGCCGAGGCTGTGGCCGACCAAGCCTTGCAACTTCTCTTCGTACTCGGGCGAGGTGGCCAGGTTGGCGATCAACTCCTCGGTGGCGCTGTGGAAGCGCGCGCGCCACTCGCTGTCCGCGCCCTGGATTTCACCCAGGATCGCCTGCACGCCCTCCATCAGGCGCTCGAAGAATTTTTCGTCGACCGCCTTGGGCAGCCAACGCGGACTGTTTTCATGGACTTTTTGGCGGATGTACGGGCGGTTCTCCTCCAGCGCCCGCGCGACGATGCCGAGGATCCGTTCAAGCAGCACGTGGTGCTGGCCGCCGGCCACCAGCACCGCCAGCACCTGCGCCAGCAGCGGCGCAAACTTGACATCCTTCATCGCGCCGGACAGCGCGCTGCGCATGAAGCGGGCCGCCTGCTCGTCCTCGACCAGGCGCAGCAGTGCCGGCAGCGCCGCCGCCACCTGGCCGGCGATGGCGCGGGCGTTGCCGTCGCGCGCCAGCCAGCGCGCCGCCGCGCCGGCGAAGTCGACCTGCGCCAATTCCTCGCCGACCACCTGGCGCGTGAGAAAATTGTGTTCAAGGAAACTGGCGATGCTCTCGCCGATGCGCTCCTTGTTGCGTGGAATGATGGCGGTGTGCGGAATCGGCAAGCCGAGCGGATGGCGGAACAGCGCCGTGACGGCGAACCAGTCGGCCAGCGCGCCCACCATCGCCGCCTCGGCGAAAGCGCCGACGATGACGAAGGCCGGGTGGCGCGCCCGCAGCAGGCGCGAGACGACGAACAATACCGCCATCAGCACCAGCAAGCCGGTGGCGATGCCGCGCATCCTGTTCAGTTGGGCCAGCTGCTGGCGTTCTTGCATGATCTGCCTTCCGTCGGCGGCGCCGCTTCGTTCCGCCTATTCCAGCAGCAAGCCGTTTTCCGAGAGCAAGTCCTGGACCAGTTCCAGCCGCAACACCGGATTTTCCTGCACCAGCAGGCGCTGCTTCTGGCCGACGTCGAGCGACAGCAAGTCGCACCAGCGATTGGCGACCCAGCCGCACTCGTCGAGTTTGAACGGCGGCGCCAGCGGCATCTTCGCCGCGGCAATCTGACGTTGCTGCAATGAACGGATCAGCGCGCCGAGGGCGTTGGCGACGTTTTGCAGCTCGGGCGGAATGGCCACGACCTTGTCCGGCGCCAGCATCCGCACCTCGGCCATCCACAGGCCGTTCTTCAGGCGCTCGCTGGCGCGCAGGCGGAAACGCTCGGCGCCAACGCACCGCACGTGCAGCAGGCCGGCCAGCGGCGCGTCCCAGTCGACCACCCGGGCCAGCGTACCGACCTCGCTGAGCGTCTCCAACTGGTCGGGCTTGCGCACCTCGGCCCCGGCGAGCAGGGCGACGACGCCGAAGGGCTGGTCGGCGGCGATGCATTTACTGACCATGTCCAGATAGCGCACCTCGAACACCTGCAAGGGCAAGTGGCCGTCGGGAAATAGGACCGTATTGAGCGGGAACAAGGGAATCGATGCCATTGCCCATGATGGCACGAATGGACATTTCGTGCGCGCCGGCTGTTGGGCGAGCGCGACGCCGGCGCCGACGGCAAACCAGGGGCGTCACCCCGGGGTCAGCGGCGCTTGGGCGTTTAGCGGTAGAAGCGGCGCTTGCCGGCGCGCTCGGCCGCTTTCGGCGCCATGTCCTTGAGTACTTTCTTGACCACGGTGCCGCCGGGCGCCGTCGCCGGCACCCGGTGCTCCGCCTCGAAGTCCGGCTCGTCGATGCGGCGCAGGGTTTGCCGGGTCAGCGCTTCGACCGCCGCCAGCAGCTCGACCTCGTCGGCGCACACCAGCGAAACCGCCTCGCCGCTGGCGCCGGCGCGGCCGGTGCGGCCGATGCGGTGGATGTAGTCTTCCGCCACGGTCGGCAGGTCGAAGTTGACCACATGCGGCAGATCGTCGATGTCGAGGCCGCGCGCGGCGACGTCGGTTGCCACCAGCACCTGCACGTCGGCCGCCTTGAAGCGGGCCAGCGCGCGCAGCCGGTTGGGCTGGGTCTTGTCGCCGTGGATGGCGTCGGCGCGGATGCCCTGCGCCAACAGGTGGCCGACCAGTTGCTCGACGCCCTTGCGGGTTTTCACGAATACCAACACTTGGCCCCAGCGCTTTTTCTTGAGCAGGTGGCAAAACAATTCGGGTTTGCGCTTTTTGTCGCACGGAATCACCCACTGCTTGACGCTTTTGACGGTGCTGTTGCGCGGACTCACTTCGATGCTGAGCGGGTCGCGCAGCAGTTTGCCGGCCATGGCGCGGATCGGCTCCGAGAAGGTGGCCGAGAACAGCAGGGTCTGGCGCTGCTTCGGCAGCGCCGCGAAAATCTGCTCCAGTTCGCGCGAAAAACCCAGGTCGAGCATGCGGTCGGCCTCGTCCAGCACCAGCGTTTGCAATTGCTCGAATTTGATGGCGTTCTGGCCGTACAGGTCGAGCAGGCGGCCCGGCGTGGCCACCAGCACGTCCAACCCTTTGCGCAATTTGCTCAGCTGCGGTTCGATGGCGACGCCGCCGTAGGCGACGAAGCAGCGCAGCGGCAGGTTGCCGCCGTAGGTGCGGAAGCTTTCGTAGACTTGCTCGGCCAGTTCGCGCGTCGGCACCAGCACCAGCGTGCGCACCGACTGCGGCGCCACCTGCCCTTCCATGGTCAGGCGCTGCAACAACGGCAGCGCGAAGCCGGCGGTTTTACCGGTGCCGGTCTGCGCCGCGGCCATCAGGTCGCGCCCGGCCAGCACGGCCGGAATGGCCTTGGCCTGCACCGGCGTCGGCTTCTGGTAGCCGAGTTCGTCAAGTGTGCGCAGCAGGGGATCGATAAGGCCGAGGGAGAGGAACGTCATTGAATATTACAACCTTGAAAACAAATACTACGGTGTGGGAGCTGGCGCGCAGGGGGGGGCTGCGGCGCCCAAAGCAAGATTATAGGGCATGGCCGGCCCGCCGGGTTCGACGCCGACCTGCCGGCCGCACGCCTGCCCCGCCGCGCCGCGCCGGCATGACCCGGCGAGCCAAACGGCGCCTATCGGCCGCAGTTTGCGCAGAATGCTTGTATTATCGAAAGCAACACGATCCAATACAAGGCGCGGCGCACAACCACGGTAGCGAGGAAACGGCATGGCAACTTATGACTATATTATTGTCGGCGGCGGCTCGGCCGGCTGCGTGCTGGCGAACCGCTTGTCGGCCGACCCGGCGGTGTCGGTCTGCCTGCTCGAGGCCGGCCCGGCCGACACGCACCCCTGCATCCGCCTGCCGATCGGCATCGTGTTCATGATGCTCAGCAAGGTGCTGAACTGGCGCTACTACACCGAGCCGCAGGCGCAGCTGAACCAGCGGCGCCTGTACTGGCCGCGCGGCAAGACGCTGGGCGGCAGCAGTTCCAGCAACGCCATGGTCTACACGCGCGGCCACGCGCACGACTACGACCACTGGGCGGCGCTGGGCAACCCGGGCTGGAGCTACGCCGACGTGCTGCCGCTGTTCAAGCGCGCCGAACACCACGAGCGCGGCGGCAACGACTACCACGGCGTCGGCGGCCCGCTCAACGTCGCCGACCAGCGCTCGCCGAACCTGCTGTCGGCGGTCTATCTGAGCGCCGCGGTCGAGGCCGGCCACGTCCGCAACGGCGACTTTAGCGGCGCCAGCCAGGAAGGCGTCGGCCTGTACCAGTTGACGCAGAAAAACGGCGAGCGCTGGAGCGTCGCGCGCGCCTACCTGCACCCGGTGCGCGGGCGCGCCAACCTGACGGTGCTGACCGGCGCGCGCGCCGGCAAGGTGCTGCTCGAAGGCAAGCGCGCCTGCGGCGTGGCCTACGTCCAGCGCGGCCGGCGCGGCGACATCGGCGCCCGCCGCGAAGTGATCCTGTGCGGCGGCGCCATCAACTCGCCGCAATTGCTGATGCTCTCGGGCATAGGGCCGCGGCAGGAACTGCTGCGCCACGGCATCGCGCCGCTGCACGCGTTGCCCGGCGTCGGCCAGAACCTGCAAGACCACCTGGACGTGCTGGTGGTACACCGCTGCGTGCAACCGGTGTCGCTGGGCATTTCGCTGCGCAACGTGCTGGCGCAGGGCAAGCACCTGCTCAACTACCTGCTGTTTCGCCACGGCCCCCTGACCACCAACGGCGCCGAGGGCGGCGGTTTCATCAAAAGCGACGCCGCGCAGCCGATCCCCGACCTGCAATTGCACTTCACGCCGGCCCACCTGGACGACCACGGCCGCAACCTCTCGCGCGCCGCCTATACGCTGTTCGGCCACGGCTATTCGCTGCACGTGTGCGACTTGCGGCCGAAAAGCCGCGGTCATATCGGCCTGAGCAGCGCCGAGCCGGACGCCGACGCCCGCATCGAACCGAACTATCTGTCCCATCCGGACGATATGGAAACGCTGCTGCGCGGCGTCAAGGCGGCCCGCGCGATACTTGGCGCCAGGGCCTTCGACCGCTTCCGCGGCGAGGAACTGTTCCCCGGCGCCGAGGCGCAAAGCGACGCGGCGCTGCGCGCCTTCATCCGCGCCAAGGCCGGCACCATCTACCACCCGGTCGGCACCTGCAAAATGGGCCACGACGCCATGGCCGTGGTCGACGCCGAACTGCGGGTGCACGGCATTGACGGACTGCGCGTGGTCGACGCCTCGATCATGCCGACTCTCATTGGCGGCAACACCAACGCGCCGACCGTGATGATCGCCGAAAAAGCCGCCGACCTGATCGCCCGGGCGCGGACCGGCGAAGCGGCGCCGCGCCAGACGGCCGGCCTGAGTAACAGCGCCTGAGCGCCGGCGCCCGGCCGGCCCGCTAGAACTTGATTTCCAGCGTGGCGCGCGCGACCATCGGGCTGGCGGCGGTGCCGCTGCGCGCCAGGCTGCCGTCGGCGTCGGTGTAACTGCTGGCGCTGAAGTCGTCCTGGCCCAGCAGGTTGGCCAGCGCCAGCCGCAGCCGGTGTTGCGGCGTGATTTTCCACAGCAGGTACAGGTCGACGTCGCGCCGCACCGCCGCGTAGGCGCGCTGCTGTTCGGAGATGCGCACCGCCCCGCCGTTGCGGAAGGCGAAGCTGGCGCCGGCGCTGAACGCCCCGCCCGCCGTCTTGTAGTCGATGCCGGCCACCGCGCTCAGCGGGGTTTGCTGGTCGAGCCGGTTGTCCGGCCCCGGCACCGCGTCGACGCGCGACCAGTTGCGGCTGACGCTGGCGCGCAGGTCGATCGCCGGCGCGCCGGCGAGCACCGCGCGCAGCGGCAGTTTGGCTTCCAGTTCGATGCCGCGGGTGACGGCGCGGCCGTCGTTGACCGGCGTCGACAGCCAGCGGCCGCCTTCCAACAGCAGGCCCTGGCGGGTGTAGCCGTCGATGCGCCGCAGCGACGCGCTCGCGCTCAGCAGCGCGCCGTCGGCCCAGTAGTGTTCGTAGGAGCCGTCCAGGCCCAGCGCTAGTTCCGGCTGCAGCCGCGGGTTGCCGCGCCGGTCGGGTTCGGTCTGGCTGTTGTTGAGCGAGGTGAAGCGGCGCGGGATCAAGCTGGCGGTCGTCGGCGCCTTGTAGGTGCGCGTCAACGCCAGGCGCAGCTGGTCCTTGCTGTTGGGTAGCTTCCACAGCGTGTGCAGCAAGGGACTCCAGACGCCGTTGCGCTGGCGCACCGTGTCGTAGAGCGCGCTTGCGCTGCGGGTGGCCTGGCCCTCCCAGCGCAGCCCGGCATACACCGACCAGCGCGGCGTGACGTTCCATTCGTCCTGGCCGTACAGCGCCAGCCGACCGACCGTGGCGCTGAAGTCCTCGTCGCTGTTGACCGGCGCGCTGCCCGGCAGGTCGCGCTCGCGCTGGCGCCGGCTGTCGTCGCGGCGGCTGGCGCCGGCGTCCCAGCCGGCCGACAACGCGTGGCGCTCGCGCAGCGGCGTGGCGTACTTGCCGGTGGCGCTGAAACCGCGTTCGGTCGAGACGGCCAGCACGCTACTGTCGCGCGCCAGCACGCCGCCGTTGCTGCCGGTGCTGCGCGTGTCGTTGCTGTTGTGGCCGGCGTTGGCGCCGATTTTGAGGTCGAGCTTGGCGCCGTCGGCCAGCGTGTGCGTCCAGCCCAGGTCGCTGCGGACGAAATTGCCGCGCCGGCTGCCCAACTGCTCGTCGCGCTCGAAGGCCGGCGCGCGCCCGTACTCGGTGGTCCTGGCGCCCCGCCCGCGGCCGCTGTTGCGGTTGGCGTTGACAAAACTTTGCGAGCTCAGCGTGTCGCCGTTGGCCAGCGTCCAGTTCAGGCGCGGCGCCAGATTCAGGTTGTCATTGCGCCCGACGCCCTGGCCGCTGATACGCCGCAACAGGGTCGGCGTGCCGTCGGCCGCGGCGCCGCTCTCCACGGTGTCGCCGCGCTGGTCGAAGAAGTTGCGGTGCAGCGCCCCGGTCAGCGAATACGACATCGCGCCGGCGCGGTCGGACAGTTGCAGGTTGCCGGTCCCGCTGCGTTGGGTGCCGCCGCCGGCGTAGGCGATTTTCGCCTCGCGCTGGGCGTCCTTGATGGTTTTGCGCAGTACGATGTTAATCGTACCGGCGATCGCCTGGGTGCTGAATTCGGCGCTGGCCGCGCGCATGACCTCGATGCGCTCGATCAGCTCGGGCGCCAGCGCGTCGATGGAGAAGCCGGCCGGCGCGCGCTCGCCGTTGAGCAGGACCTGGGTATAGCCCGCGCCCAGGCCGCGCATGCGCACGCCACCGCCAATGACGGTGACGCCCGGCACGCGCTTGAGCACATCGAGCACCGAGGTGTCGCCGTAGCGCAGGATTTCCTCGCTGCCAACGACGGTCTTGCTGGCGGTGTCGTCGCGGCGCGGGTCGTAGCGGGCGCCGTTGATTTCGACCCGTTGCGGCGCCGGCGCGGCGGCCGGCTTCGTCGCCGCCTGCGTCGCGGGCTGGGGCGGCTGCGCGTGCGCCTCGGCGCCGGCCGGGGCCTGCTCGGCGTGGGCGCCGCACGCGGCCAGCGCGGCGGCGGCGATCGTCAAGCGGGCGGATAAGTGGCGGCTGGGCATAAATAACAATAGCGGTGAAGAAAATGCGGTATTGTCCGTCAGTTTGATCCGCTTGCATTAAGTTAAAGGAAATATTTCTTTAGATATGCACGGACGCTCCGCCGGATTGCTCCCAGCCCCGCGCCGCGCCGTTATAATTCGACTTCGTCTTTGTCAGAGGCCTTATCGTGTCCGATCGTCTTGCCGTTTTGCCGCAGTACCTGCTCCCCAAGGGGGCCTTGACCAATTTCGCCGGCCGCGTCGCCGGCGCCAGGGGGGGCGCGATGACGACCCGGCTGATCCGCTGGTTCGTCGGCCGCTACGACGTCAACATGGACGAGGCGCTCGATCCGCAGATCGCCAACTACGCCAGTTTCAACGAATTCTTCACGCGCGCGCTGCGCCCGGACGCGCGCCCGCTGGCGGCGGCCGACTACATTTGCCCGGTGGACGGGCGTATCAGCCAGTTCGGCCCGATCCGGGACGACCAGATCTTCCAGGCCAAGGGACACAATTTCAGCACCACCGCGCTGGTCGGCGGCGACAGCGAACTGGCCGCCAAGTTCCAGCACGGCAGCTTCGCCAACCTGTACCTGAGTCCGCGCGACTACCACCGCATCCATATGCCGTGCGACGGGCGCCTGACGCGCATGATCTACATCCCGGGCGAGTTGTTCTCGGTCAACCCGACCACCGCGCGCGGCATTCCCGGCCTGTTCGCCCGCAACGAGCGCGTGGTCTGCGTGTTCGAGACGGCCCAGGGCCCGTTCGTCATGACCCTGGTCGGCGCCACCATCGTCGGCAGCATGGCCACGGTCTGGCACGGCGTCGTCAATCCGCCGCGGGCGCCGTCGATTCGCAGCTGGAGTTACGACGAGCGCGACATCCGCTTGAAAAAAGGCGAGGAAATGGGCCGCTTCCTGCTGGGCTCGACCGTCGTCATGCTGTTCCCGAAAGACACGCTGCATTTCAATCCAAGCTGGCAGCCGGCCGGCCCGGTGCGCCTCGGCGAGGCGATGGCGACGCTGTAGTCGGCCCGCCGGCGCCGCGCCGAGAACCAAGGGCGCAGGCCTTGACGGCCCGAGTCCGGCGTTGCGCCCCTGGTTTGGGGGCCGCCGCCGACTCAGGTGGGGCCGGAGGCGTCGTACATCTGCTCCATCATGTCCAGAAAAACGCGGGTCTTGGCCGGCATCAGGCGCCGGCCCGGAAACACCACCCACCCCGTCACGGTCGGGAAACTCCACTCCGGCAGCACCCGTACCAGCTCGCCGCTGGCCAGATACGGCGCGGCGAAGCGCTCGGTGCTGGCGGCGATGCCGATGCCGGTGCACGCCATGCGCACCAGCAATTCGGGTGAATTGGCCAGCAGGCGCGTCGGCAGGTCGCGGGTCCAGCGCGTTTTGCCGCGCAACAGGGTCCAGCGCGACAGGCCGTTGACCGTCGGCGGCAGACTCAACAAGTCATGCTGGAACAAGTCGTCCGGCTGCTCGGGCAGGCCGCGCAGGCTGGTGTAGGCCGGCGCCGCGTACAAAGCCAGCGTGCTGAAGCCCACGCGCCGCGCCGCCAGGCTGGCGTCGTCCGGCAAGTCGCCCATGCGGATCGCCAAATCGAAATTCTCCGCCAGCAGATCGACCCGCCGCGGCGACAAGTCCAGCTCCAGCGAAATGTCCGGATAGCGCTTGATGAAGGCGGCCAGCAGTTGCCCCATCGCCAGGTTGGCGACGTCGGCCGGCATCGATATGCGCAGCCGTCCGCTGGGCGCCAATTGCCGGTGCTGCACCAGCGCGGCCGCCGCCTCGGTTTCCTCGGCAACCTTGCGGGCGTGCTCCAGCAGGCTGGCGCCGAACTCGGTAAGCACCAGCTTGCGCGTGGTGCGTTGCAGCAGCCGCTCGCCCAGCCTGGCTTCCAGCAACGCGATGCGGCGCGACACGGTCGATTTCGGCAAGCCGACGCGCTCGGCGGCGCGGCTGAAGCTGCCGCACTCGACGATGCGGGCGAACAGCAGCAAGTCGCTCGGGTCTAAATCCATGGCATTGTTCCATTAACGGTTTAATGTTATCCATTCTAATGGCTTCCGCACTGGTTTTGGAACTGTTAAAGTTCTTCCATCGAAACACCAACCCCACCGACGGAGACCACACATGAACATCCTGCAAATCAATTCCAGCGCCCGCAGCAGCGGTTCCGAATCGACCCGCCTGGCCGATGCCATCGTCGCCCGCGTCAAGGCCGCCAACGCCGGCGCCAGCGTGAGCCGGCGCGACCTGGCCGCGCAACCGCACCCGGTCATCGACGAAGCGACGCTGCAGGCGCTGTTCACGCCGCCGTCCGAGCGCAACGCCGAGCAGGCGGCCCGCGTGGCGCTGGACGACGCCCTGATCGCCCAGGTGCAGGCGGCCGACGTCATCGTGATCGGCTCGCCGATGTACAACTTCGGCATCACCGTGCAACTGAAAAGCTGGTTCGACGCGATCGCCCGCGCCAACGTCACCTTCAAATACGGCGAAACCGGACCGGTCGGCCTGCTGTCGGGCAAGAAGGTCTACGTCGCGCTGGCCCGCGGCGGCATGCACCGCGACGCCGGCAGCGACACCCAGGTGCCGCACCTGAAAGCCTTCCTCACCTTAATCGGCCTGAGCGACGTGCAATTCATCTATGCCGAAGGCCTGGGCATGGGTCCCGACGCGGTGGCCAAGGCGCAGGCGCAAGCGGACGCCGACATCAACGCCGTGCTGGTGTAAATACCGGCGGGGAACGGGCCACGCGATTTTAGCAACTGGAGAATGACATGACACAAGCGATAGTGACACCGGAACGAGTGCAACACGGCCGCGGCATCGAGCGCGTCGTCGCCGGCCAGGCCGTGATGGACGGCGCCGGCGTCAAAATCAACCGGGTGCTGACGCAAACCTTGCAGCGCCGCCTGGACCCCTTCCTGATGCTCGACGCCTTCGCCAGCGACAAGCCGAACGACTACCTGGCCGGCTTTCCCGAGCATCCGCACCGCGGCTTTGAAACCGTCTCCTACATGATCGCCGGGCGCATGCGCCATAAGGACAGCGCCGGCCACGAGGGCCTGCTGAGCAGCGGCGGCGTGCAATGGATGACGGCGGGGCGCGGCGTGATCCACTCGGAAATGCCGGAGCAGGAAGAAGGCGTGATGGAAGGCTTCCAGCTATGGCTGAACCTGCCGGCGGCCGACAAGATGCGCCAACCCTGGTACCGCGATTTCGCCAGCCAGGACATTCCGCGCTTCACCACGGCGGCCGGCGTGACCGTGCAAGTGATCGCCGGCAGCAGCCACGGCGTCGCCGGCGCGGTGCAGCGCGACGTCACCGAGCCGCTCTACCTCGACATCGCGCTGCCGGCCGGCGCCAACTACAGCCAGTTGCTGCCGCAGGGCCACAACGCCTTTTTCTACACCTTCCGCGGCGCCGTCAGCGTCGGCGAGAAGGCGGTGCCGAGCGCGCGCATGGCGATTTTGGCCAACGGCGCCGGCGCCGACGGCGTGCGGATCCACGCCAGCGAAGCGAGCCGCGTCATCCTCATCGCCGGGCGCCCGCTGAACGAGCCGATCGCCCAGCACGGCCCGTTCGTCATGAACACCCAGGCCCAGCTGGCCGAAGCGATCGACGACTTCCGCGCCGGCCGCCTCGGCGAGTGAACGCGCGCCGGTGCGCTTCGGCGTTTGCGGCTAGAATCGCTGCATGGCTTCTACTTTTATTGCATGGCTCAAGTATTTGAGCCGGGTCTGCGGTTTCGATACCGCCGACTCGTTTCCGCCCGGTCATCCGTATGCGCGCACGCGCTGGAACGCCGCTTATTTTGATATCGCCTCCGACGTCAAGCCCGATGAGGTGGAGCGCCGCCTGTGCGCGGCCATTTCGAATACGCCCACGGTGTTCGCGTATATCGTCAATCCGACCCCGCGCATGCAGCGCGCCTTGTTTGGCGTACTCGATGAGCGCACGCGCCGCAACGGCAACGCCGGCGAGTTGGCGCTGTTGCTGATCGCCGCCTTCCGCAGCGCGCATACGCAGGAGGCGCTGCCCGGCCTGCGCGCCGCCATCCACGGCACGCGGCACGACGAGGCCGGCGAGCGGGTGCGCAGCCTGCTGGCGTTCCTGGCGCAGATGCAGTCGCCCTTCGATGTGATCGAGTCGCTGCCGGCGATTGCCGCGCCGCGCTAGGCCGGCCCGGCGAAGTTGCTCGGCACGTGGCGCTGGCGCAGCCGCATGAACGGCGTTTCGACCAGCCGGTATAGCAGCCAGCCGGCGGCGACGCTGGCCGCGGCCATCGCCAGCATGGCCGGCGCCGTGTCCGGCCCCATGCCCCATGCCATGTATACCGGTTTGAGCAGGATGCACAGTTGTTTGTGCGTCAGGTAGAGCGCGTACGACCACAGCGCCAGGCTGGCCGCGCCGGGCACGCGGGTGCGCCGCAGCAGCGAGGCCGGGCTGAGCGCGGAGAGGATCAGCAGCGCGACGCTGGCCGCCAGCAGCGGGTAGCCGAACACGCTGACGGCGTAACCGTAGCGGTCGCCGAGGAACAGGTAGATGCTCAGCGCGGCGCCGGCCAGCCCCGCCAGCAGGCTGCGGTTGCCGTGCGCGGTGGCGCGCGCCCACACCCGCGGATGGTGGTTTTTGAGCAGCGCCAGCGCGACGCCGGCCAGCAGTTCGTCGCAGCGGCACAGCGACGAGTAGTAGATGTATTTGTAGTAGGCCAGGCCGCCGCGCGCGTGGCCGACATAGTCGTCCCAGATGGAGGCGCGCAGCAGCATGCCGGCGGCGATGCCGGCCGCGAGCGCGCCCCAGGCCCACGCCAGCGAGCGGCGCCGCGCGGCGATCAGCAGCGCCAGCGCCGGCAGCAGCAGGTAGAACTGTTCCTCGACGCAGAGCGACCAGGCGTGCGAGAACACGGTGCCGGGGGTCAGGTTGATGTTCTGGGTGAAGCTCAGGTATTTCCACAGCGGCAGCATGGCGGCGTTGCCGCGCCACGCCGGCCAGCAGGCGTACAACGCCAGCACGACGTAGAAGTTGGGCAGGGTGCGCAGCAGGCGCCGCGCGTAGAAGTTTTTCAGCGAGAAGGGCCGGCCGCTGCGCAGCGCGGCGACGATCTGGTTGCCGATCAGGTAGCCGCTCAGGCCGAAGAACAGGTCGACGCCGATCCAGCCGGCCTCGCCGAGGAAGCCGAAGGCGCCGCCGTCGCTGACGAACAGCAGGTAGTGGTTCATGAAGACCAGGACGATGGCCAGCGCGCGCAGCGTGTCGAGGCCGTGGTTGCGGGCGGTGCCGGTGGCAGGTGTCATGTTGAACGGGGCGTTGGCGCCAGCGGGACCGGGCGCCCGCTCGACGCAGGCCGATGATGCCACGACGGCGCGGCCTTGGCCAGATTTTTCATGCGCCGGGCGCAATCCCGCTAGAATGGGGCGTGACCTTGTCCCCCATCGTTTCGGAGCCAGACCAGTATGCCGGCGAGCAGCCCAGCGCATTTTACGTCGTTTAACTATACCGGCCAGCGCGCCGGGCCGCGCCTGATCGTTCTCGGCGCCGTGCACGGCAACGAGACTTGCGGCACCCGGGCCATCGGCCGGCTGATGGCGCAGCTCGACGGCGGCGCGCTGCGCGTCGCCGCCGGCAGCCTGACCCTGGTACCGGTCGCCAATCCCTTGGCGTACGCCAGGGGCGAGCGCGCCGGCGAACGCAATCTGAACCGCCATCTCTTCCCCCACGACGCGCCGGCCGATTTCGAGGACCGCGTCGCCAACTGGCTGTGCCCTTTGCTGGCGCGGCATGACGTGCTGCTCGATTTGCATTCGTTCCAGGCGCCCGGCGAGGCGTTCGCGCTGGTCGGGCCGCGCGACAACGGCGGGCCGCTGGAGCCGTTCGCGCAGCAGGCCGCCGAACGCGCGCTGGCGCGCCGGCTCGGCGTGCGCCGCTTCGTCGACGGCTGGCTGGCCACCTACGCCATGGGCGTGCGGCGCCGTTCGGGCGCCGGCGTCGACGTCGCGCTGGCGCTGCGCTACGGCGTCGGCACCACCGAGTACATGCGGTCGAGCGGCGGCTACGCGATCACGCTGGAGTGCGGCCAGCACGCCGATCCGGCCGCGCCGCAGGTGGCTTACCGGGCGATCGTCAACGCCCTCGCCTTCCTCGGCCTGATCGAGGCGCCCGCGCCGGAGCCGGTCGGCGCCGCCGCGTTGGAGGCGCTGAGCATCGTCGCGGTGTACGACAAGGTTGACGCCGCCGATGCGTTTTGCCGCGACTGGCGCAGCTTCGACCGGCTGCGCCGGGGCGAGCCGATCGGCCGGCGCGCCGACGGCGCGCCCGTGCTGGCCGAGGCCGACGGCATCATGCTGTTTCCCGACGGCGCAGCGGCGCCCGGCGCCGAGTGGTTTTACTTCGCCCGCGCCAATCCGGCGTTTTAGCCGCGCCGGCGCGGGTCGATTGCGGCGCGCCGCCTCAGGGATACGGCGGCCGCGTCATCCTGAACAGCGACTCCGGCAGCACTTCGAAATAGTCGGCCGGGCCGCCGCCGCGCAGGATGTGGCCGGCGTTCGCGGTGTCGTAGACGCCGTCCCTGAGCAGCGCGCGGTCGATGTGGACGCCGACCACCTCGCCCAGCACCAGCCAGGCGCCCAGTTCGGCGCCGGCGGCGTCTTTCAGGCGCACGATCTGGCTGCAGCGGCATTCGAACGACACCGGGCTGTGCGCCACCCGCGGCGCCTGGACGATGCGGCTGGCGGCCGGGGTCAGGCCGGCCAGCGCGAATTCGTCGACGTCGGCCGGCGCCGGCGCGCTGCTGAGGTTCATCGCCTCGGCCAGCGGCCGGGTCGCCAGGTTCCAGACGAATTCGCCGCTCTGTTCGACGTTGCGCAGGCTGTCCTTGCGGCCCAGGCTGCAGAATCCGACAATGGGCGGCGTGTAGTTGAAGGCGTTGAAGAAGCTGTACGGCGCCAGGTTGAGCACGCCGTCCGCCGCGCGCGAGGAGATCCAGCCGATCGGCCGCGGCCCGACGATGGCGTTGAACGGGTCGTGCGGTAGGCCGTGGCCCTTGGCCGGTTCGTAGAAATGTGAATCGTCTGTCACGCTGGCTCCCTGGTGCTGGAAAAATGGCGGTGGTCTCAGTGCCCGGCGGATGGCGAGAACAGGTTGATGACGACGACGCCGGCGATGATCAGGCCCATCCCGAGCATGGTCGGCAGGTCGAGCGCCTGCTTGAACCAGATCCAGCCCACCGCCGAGATCAGAACGATGCCGGCGCCGGACCAGATCGCGTACACCATGCCGACCGGCAACACGCGTATCGTCAACGAGAGGCACCAGAACGCCACCGCGTAACCGACAATGGTAAGCACACTTGGCAGCAGGCGGCTGAAGCCGTCGCTTGCCTTGAGCGCGCTGGTGGCGATGATTTCACCGACGATGGCGATGGCCAGGTAGAGGTAGCTCAGGGTGGGGGTCAAGGTGGGGGTCATACCGCGTCCTTTCTATGGGTCATGCGTTCAAGTTGTCGCAGGAGTTCGGCGCGGCGCGCCGCGGCGATGGCGTGGCAGCCCAGCACGTCGTTGAGCCACAAGCCGTCGGCGGCGAGCCGGCACAGCAGCAGCGTCGCGCGTTCCTGCTCGCTGTCGGCCCGTTCCTCCGGTAGCGCTTCCTGGATGGCGCTGCTCCAACGCGCCCGCAGCGCCGGGTCGGCCAGCATGAGGATCGTCAGCGCCCGCCACGACGACTGTCCGTCGTGGTCCGCCATGTGCGCCGTGGCGCGCAGGTAGGCGCGGGTGACGCGGCCGTATGCCGACGCGCCAGCGTCGGCCTCGGCGGCCATCTCGGCGGCCATGACCTCTTGCACATGTTGCTGGGACTGCTCGAACAGCGCGTCCAGCAAGGCCTGTTTACTGCGGAAATGGTGTTGCAGGCCGCCTTTGCTGACGCCGGCCAGCGCCGCGACGCCGTCCATGCTGACGCCCTGGGCGCCGTGTTCAAGCGCCAGGTGGGCGGCGGCCCGCAGCAACTGCTGGCGCAACAGGTCGGGTTGTTTTTTGCGGCGGTGGGCGTCGGTCATGCGTAAAGATACCATACAGACGGATTGTTTCAAAGCGGTGTTTGCCGGGGACCGTTGCCGCCCCCCCCCCATTGGCGACTGGCGCGACACGCCCGCGAGGGCTACAATTCGTTCTCAGGAGACAACATGAATAACTTGGGGAAACTAATGTTGGGGTCGGCGGCGCTGGTGGTCCAGCCCTGCCCGGCCGCCGCCGAGCAAGGACCGATACAGTTGCGCGTGCTGGCGCAGGAAAGCATTCCGCCGAAATGGGTGATACGCGGCGGGCGCATGGACGGCCTGTGTCCCGACATCCTGGCGGCGATTGAAAAGATCGAGCCGCGCGTGCGCTTCTCGGGCTACGCCGACTACCGCTCGCTGCCGGTCATCGAGCAATCGCTCAGCAGCGGCGCCGTCGGTGCCGCCTGCGCGCTGCTCGACACGCCGCGGCGCCAGCAGATCGCGCGCATCGTCGGCCAGCCGCTGTATTCGGTGCGGCACCGTCTGGCCGCAGCCAGCGCCGAGACGGCCACGCCGCGCAATTTCGACGAGCTGATCAAGCTCAAGCCGCTGATCGCCACGCCGCGCGGCGCCAGCTACTCCGAGCAGCTGCGCGTGATGGGGTTGGCGGTGGACGACAGCACCGGCGACAATATGGTGAACTTGAAGAAAGTCGCCGCTGGCCACGGCCGCTTTTTCTACATGAACGAGCTGACCATGGGCTGGCTGCTGCAGTCGGACGAGGTGCGCGGCAAGGTGCGCATGTTGCCAGGGGTACTGAAGGAAGAGCCGATCTATTTCTGGATCAGCAAGAAGGCCGATCCGGCGGCGGCGGCCATCGTCGAGCGCGCGATTGACCGGCTGCATGCGAACGGCGAGATGGCGCGGATCTACAAGCGCTGGGCGGACGGCCGCTGAACTTCCTATATAAAGGGGCCGGGAACGCTCACGGCAAACCGCAGGCAAAGAGCCGGGGTCAGCCCGCTGATACCGCTAAGTTACCGTGAAACGTTTCGTGTCGGAAGGGTATTAGCGCATACCCGCTCGTAAACTTTTCAGCGCATCGGCCCGCTTGCAGTTAATGCGGCGAGAGTATTTTCAGGCCGACGATGCCAGCGATGATGGCGGCGATGCACACCAGGCGCATCGCACCGGCCGGCTCGCCCAGCACCATGAAGCCGAAGATGGCGGTGCCGACGGTGCCGATGCCGGTCCAGATCGCGTAGGCCGTGCCGAGAGGCAAGGTGCGCAGCGCCAGCCCCAACATGCCGACGCTCCCCCCCATGGAGATGACGGTCAGCACCGACGGCCACAGTCGCGTAAAACCGACAGTGTATTTCAGGCCGATGGCCCAGCCGATCTCCAACAGTCCGGCTAAAAAAAGTATTCCCCAGGTCATAGGATTCCCCCCGTTGCGGCAAGGTCGTCCCTACCCGGCTCCCGAATCAAGCGGGGTCGTCCCCACAGGAGCAAAAGAAACCCTAGTATATCATTGGCAATACATTGCCGCCGGCACCGGGGCTTGTTGCCAACGCCCACCGTAGGCGATCATTGGCACGCTCGCACTTATTTTCATCAGGGCATCGATACCTCGCGCTGGCATTGCACCGCCTGGACTGACGGCCCGCCCAGCCACGGGGGGGGGGGGGGGGGGGGCTGGCCTCCCCCCTCCTCCCTCCCCACCCCCCAACTTTTTGCTTTTTTTGTTATGTGGTGGTGTTCGGATTCCCACAAACCACCCCGCCCCCCCTCCCCCCCCCCCCCCCCCCCCCCCCCCCCCCCCCCCCCCCCCCCCCCCCCCCCGCCCTCCCCGCGTTTTTTACACCCGCCAGCAGGCTTTTGATTTATATCGTAATATGGCGATATTGAAATTCGAAACACCCGATATACACATCGTCGAACGACGAAGTAAGACCGTCACACAGCGGAGTACAAGATGGAAATCGATGCAATTCACAAAGCCCTGGCCAATCCGGTGCGGCGCAACATCCTGCAATGGCTCAAGGAGCCGGAGCTGAATTTTGCCGAGCAGGAGCATCCGCTGGAGTTCGGTGTGTGTGCCGGCCTGCTCGACAAGCGCGTCGGTTTGTCGCAATCGACCGTGTCGGCGCATCTGGCGACCTTGCAAAAGGCCGGCTTGGTGACATCGCGCAAGGTCGGGCAATGGAGTTTTTTCAAACGCAACGAGGAGACCATCCAGGCCTTTCTCGAACACATGAACAACGGGCTATAAGCAGTCTCACAGCGTCCACCGTGGCGCATCTCACAAGGAAGCACAATGGCAAACTTATTCGATCCGATCACCGTCGGCGACCTGCAATTAAGAAACCGCATCATTATGGCGCCACTGACCCGTTCCCGCGCCACCGGCGGCGCCCGCGTGCCCAACGCGCTGATGGCGCAATATTACCGCCAGCGCGCCTCCGCCGGCCTGATCCTGAGCGAAGCGACCTCGGTCACGCCGCAGGGCGTCGGCTACGCCGACACGCCGGGCATCTGGTCCGATGAACAGGTCGAAGGCTGGAAATTGGTGACAGAGGCGGTGCACGCCGAGGGCGGCCGCATTTTCCTGCAACTGTGGCACGTCGGCCGCGTCTCCGATCCGGTCTTCCTCGACGGCGCCCTGCCGGTGGCGCCCAGCGCGATCGGCCCGCGCGGCCACGTCAGCCTGGTGCGTCCGCAGCGCGAATACGTGACCCCGCGCGCGCTGGCGACGGACGAGCTGCCGGGCATTGTCGCGGCCTACCGCAAGGGCGCGGAGAACGCCAAGAAAGCCGGTTTCGACGGCGTTGAGGTGCACGGCGCCAACGGCTACCTGCTCGACCAGTTCCTGCAGGACAGCACCAACCGGCGCGAGGACGCCTACGGCGGCTCGATTGAAAATCGGGCGCGCCTGATGCTCGAAGTGACCGACGCCTGCGTCGACGTGTGGGGCGCCGCGCGCGTGGGCATGCACCTGGCGCCCCGGCGCGACGCGCACGACATGGGCGACTCCGACCCGCTGGCCACCTTCGGCTACGTGGCGCGCGAGCTGGGCAAGCGCGGCATCGCCTTCATCTGCGCGCGCGAAGCGGTAGGAGATAACCGCCTCGGCCCCTTGCTGAAGAGGGAGTTCGGCGGCGTCTACATCGCGAATGAAAAAATGGACAAGCGCACCGCCCAGCAGGTGCTGGCGGCCGGCGAGGCGGACGCGGTGGCGTTCGGCCAGTTGTTCATCGCCAATCCGGACCTGCCGCGCCGGCTGGAAACGGACGCGCCGTTGAACCAGCCGAATCCGGCCACGTTTTATCATGCGAGCGCCGAGGGCTACACCGACTACCCGGCGCTGGCGTAAGCGCCTGCCGCAGTAAGGTATTAACAAGGCCGCGTCATGCGGCCTTTTTTACGCTGCCTGGCGGCGCCTTGACCGCCCCGATCAGCGCAGCTGGGTATAGTTGACCGGCACCCAGCGGTAGGCCTGGCCCTGCGCGCGCACATGCCCCATGCCAGGGAACGGCAGGTGGCTGGCCCCCAGCAGAAAGCCCGCCTTGGCCGCGTCGGCGAAGGCTTTCTTGCGCTCGGCCCCGGCGGCCTTGCCGTCGCCGTCGAAGGCGATGGTGACCTCGGGGTGGTCGAACTGCACCGCGCCCACGTGGATCAGGTCGCCGATCAACAGCAACTTCCGGCCTTTGCTTTCAACCACGTAACTAGTGTGCCCGGCGGTGTGGCCCTTGCTGGCATACGAGCGCACGCCAGGAGCCAGCTCGACATTGCCTTCGAAGGATTGGTACTTGCCGGCCTTGACGTAGGGTCCGACCGACGCCTGCGCGCCGACGAAGTAGCTTTTGGTATCGGCGCCGGCCTTGGACAGATTCTCCGGGCTGAGCCAATAGTCGGACTCGTGCTTGTCGGCGCGCACGACGGCGTTTGGAAACGCCAGTTGTTCGCCGGCGGCCAAGCCGCCGACATGGTCGGGATGCATGTGGGTGAGGTAGATTTCGTCGACTTGCTCGGGCTGGTAGCCGGACGCCTTCAAATTGGCCAGCAACTTGCCCAGCGTCGGGCCGAACAGGCCGCCGGCGCCGCCGTCGATGAGCACCAGCTTGCTGCCGGTGTTGACCAGATAGGCGTTGACCGAGGTTTCCAGCGGGCTGCTCAGGAACGCCTGCGCCAGCGCCTGGTCGACCTTCGCCGGCGTGGTACGGGTCAGCAACTTGTTGACCGGCAGTTCGACGGTACCGTCGCTGAGCGCGGTGACTTCGAAGTCGCCCAGCATTATGCGGAAATAGCCGGGCGCCGAGGTCTTGGCCATCGGCGCGGCGGCGTACGCCGGCGCCGCGGCCAAGGCGGCCGTGGTGGCCACGGCGGCGGCAAGAAAGGCGGCGGTGCGCGCCGACCGGTACAGGGGTTCGTTCATTGTTTTCCTTATCAAAATTACTGGACAATTCCACACTATATCGCTGAATGCGCGGCAACGCGGCGCCGCCATGCTGTGCGTGGAAAGGGACAAGGAAGCCGGGCCGGCGGCGGCGCCCGCCAGCGCCTCAATGGCGCGGCGCCGGCGCGCCGGTTTTGGCGGCCCGGCGCGCGCGCGACGTGCTCAGGATGCGTTGAATGACCGGCTCTGGCACGCGGTTTTCCTTGAAATACGCGGTGGCGACGGTCTTGCCCAGCGTCTTGTTGAATTCGACGCCGCGCTCGACCAGTTCGGCGGTGGCGGCATCGGTCCTGGCGTTGCTGCCGACAAAGGGGTCCGGCTCGCTGTAACTGTGCATGGTTGACACTCCATAGGTTTATCTCTGTTAAAAGGTCATCGGCACGCGCACCGTCAGCGACACGTCGGGGGTGTCCCGGGTCAAGCCGGCGCCGAGCGCGACATTCAATGACTTGTTGGCGCTCAGGCGGTAGGAGTAGCCGACCAGCAGGGTGCCCAGCTGCGTGCGCACCGAACCGGGCACGACCGCGCCGTTCTGGCGCGTGCGCCCTACCGTGTTGTGGTCGTAACCCAGGCTGAGCGAGGCTTTTTCATTCAGCGCCAGGCCGATGCCGAAGTTAAGGCCCAGCACCGCGCCCGGTTCCACCGTGCCCAGCGCTTCGGTGCCGCCGTTCAGCACCCTGCGGCTGACGTCCTTGCGCTTGAAGTTGTGCAGATAGCTGACGCTGCCGAAAAACACCGCGGGGTCGGACGGGAACAACCAGGTAAGGCTGGGCTGCAGCGAGTAGAACCCGGAGCCGGTGGGCAGGTCCAGCGGCAGCCCGGTGCCGGTGGCGTTCAGGCCGATGCAGCGCTGCTGGCAGTCGGTGACGACCTCGAACGGGTCGCGCCCCGTGCGCGACTTGAAGCGCAGGCCGGCGACGTAATACGGTTTGTCGGCGCCGCCGTCGTTGAGTTGGTAGCGCGCCGCCAGTTCGACGTCGCCAAGGGCCTTGCCGCTGGTGTCGAAGACCCGTTCGACGGCGGTGCCGGTAAAGATTTCCCGGCTGACGGTGGCGTCGGAGCGGTACACATAGGACAGCTTGGCCTCCACCTCGACACGGTTGCTGATGCCGGCACGCCCGGTCAGCGCCGCCGTGAAGGTGTTGCGTTTGACCTCGCGCACGTCGATCAGGCCGATCAGCAGCGCCGGGATGACGGTGTAGCCGACCAGCGCAACCCGGTTGCTCGACGCATAACCGAACTGCAGCGACGGTTCCAGCACAAATTTCCCCCTGGGCGTGAGCACGCCCGGTTGCTCGAACAGCGGCGCGACCTCGGGCGGACGGCCGCTGCGCACCGGCGGGCGCCCGACCGCGCCGGGGTTTTGCGCCAGCCCCAGTCCTTGCCCGGGCTCCTGCCCCTGGCTTGGCGCCGCCGGCCCGGGCGCAACCGGGTCGGCGCCGGTACCGCCCGGTCCGGTACCGCGCTGGCCGGCCAACACCTCGCTGCCGACGCCGCCGGCACTGCGGCGCAGCTCGGCGATACTGCGGTTTTGCTCGCCGACCGAATGGCGCAGTGTTTCGAGCAATTGTTTTTGCTCGGCGAGCTGTTTTTTCATCGTTTCAAGCTGATCCACCAGTTCGGCGCGGCTACCGTTGAATTGCTGGCCGTGCGCGGCCGCGCTCAGGAGCAGCGCCGACACGCCAGCGACACCAAAACGTACCATTTTTTTTCGTTGCATTATTTCTCCTCGAGAATGAGTGCGAAAACCAATTACGAGCGCCGGCCAGCGCCGGCGCAACCGGGACCGGCCCGCGCCGCTCAGCGCGCGCCGATGGCGTTGCTAAGCGCGTTGCGCAGGCCGTCTTCAAAATTGATCATTTTTAATAACTCCAGGCTGTTGACGCTGGTGTTGATCACGGTATGGGTGCGCAGCACCTGGTCGTTCAGGCTGTTCTGTATCACCGTGCCGGCCGCCGTCTGCGTCATCGGCCCCGCAATAAAGGTATTGCCGGCGCCGTTTTGCAGCAGGTTCAGCGCGGCGGCCGCCTCGCCGACCAGCGCCGCCTCGCGCTGGCCCAGCCTGGACACGTCGGCAATGCTGAACGAGCTGCTGGAGACGACGGTACCGTTGACGCTGGCCATGCGCTCGATGCCGAGCGACATCACCAGGCCGCCGCCCAGGTCGTAACCGCCGCGCGCCTCGTCGAGCACCGCCTCGGACACCGGGGTCCAGTCGTCGGCGACGCCGGCGGCCAGCGCCGGCGCGCCCAGGCCGGCCAGCCACAGCAGGCAAGCCGGCATACACCCTTGATTCATTCGCATACCACCTCCCGCTTAAAATTCCCCCTGGCCGTGCCTGGGGATCGTCACCGTGTCGAGGCCGTTGCGGTTGACCGCCGTGGCCAGCGGCGCCGTCGGCGCCACGCGCCAGTCGGCCGCGGCGTTGAAACGCGCCGGCCCGGCGCGCGCCGGCACGCCATGTATGACAAACAACAGTTTGCTGCGCCACATAGCCTCGAAGCTGTCGCGGGCCATCGCCCGGGTGCCCCCGGCCGGGTCACCCACCAGCACCCGGCTTTCGCTCAAGCCCTTGACGACAACGAAATGGTGGTAGCCGTGATCCGACAACAGCACGATGGCGGGAAAACCGGCGTCAAGCAGCTTGTGCAACGGTAATTGAAAGCCGTCCGCGACGAAGCCGTGCGCCGCAAGAAAGCGTTTGATGTCGAGCAAAGAAAAGCCTTCTGTCTTGATCTTCGTCTGGTCGCCGAGCAAGTACATTTGCTCAAACACAAATTGTTCGCTGACGGGGTAGGCGTAGTGGTGGCTGAGCAGGGTCGCCACAGCCGCCGAGCCGCAGCTGAAATCGTATTGCTGGCGCAGCGTGGTGTGGAAACGCGCCTCCTTCAGGCTCGTCACCGGAACCTGGAAACGCGCCCCGCCCAGACTACCGAACTCCATCGCCGTGGCGGCGGCGCCGTCGGCGAGCAGCGCCGCGGCCAGCAGGGTTGTCGACAGCGTGCCCATGGTCAGCGCAGCTGCAAATTAACGACGGTGGCGTTCTGGATCAGCACGTTCGCCCCCGAATTCTGGATCACCACCGGTATGCCGGCGGCGTTGCTGAACGCGGCGCCGTTGACGATGTTGTTGCCGGTACTGACGTTGACGGCCGCGTTGCCGCTGACCACGCCGCTCAGCCTGGCCTCGTTGCTGACGGTGTCGGCGCCGCCGCGCGACTGCTCGAGTTGCTCCAGCGCTACCGCCACGCTAAAGCCGTCCGCACCGCCGCCCAAGCGCACTTGAACGGGCGGCGGCGCGATCGCCATCAGCGCCGCCACCGACGCCGGCATCGGCTCGGCGATGGGCCCGGCTAAATTGCGCATTCTGCCGTCGGCGAGCGCCGGCGGGGTCCATCCCCAGTCCGCTGGCGCGGCAGGCTGCTCGGCAGCGCCGTCCAGCCACGCCGACGCGAGTTCGTCGCCCCGGGCCGGCACCGCCGCCGCCAGCGCCAGCACGCCGGCGCCCATGCATCGTATCCATCCCATATTGCCTCCTTGTCCTGTTACACCACCCGGGGGGGGGGGGGGGGGGGCGGGGGGGGGGGGGGGGGGGAGCGGGGGGAGTGTGTGGTGACGTCCGTGACTG
>NZ_JBJXIB010000079.1:0-27899 GCF_046115965.1 Janthinobacterium sp. CG_23.3
TGGGCCGAGTTCAAGGCGCCGATGGCGTTGGTTTTCAGCGCGGCCATGTCGGCCGTTTCCATCGCGGCGATATTGGCGGTCGACAGCGCGGCCACTTGCGCCGAGCCCAGCGCGGCGGCCTGGCTCGAGGTCAGCGCGACGACCTGATTGGTGGTCAGGCCGTTGGCGACGCCGGCGGTGCTCAGCGCGGCGATCTGGCCGGTGGTCAGGTTGGCGACCTGGCTGGTCGTCAGCGCCGCCACCTGGGCCGAGTTCAACAGGGCGATTCCGCTGGTTTTCAGCGCGCCGATGTCGGCCGTTTCCATCGCCGCGATCTGGTTGGTTTTCAGCGCGGCGATCTGGGTCGAGGTCAGCGCGCCGGCCTGGCTCGACGTCAGGGCGACGACCTGGTTCGTGGTCAAGCCGTTGGCGACGCCGTTGGTGCTCAGCGCGGCGACCTGGCCGGTGCTCAGCGCGGCGACCTGGCTGGTCGTCAGCGCCGCCACCTGGTCGGAGCTGAGTACGCCGATGGCGCTGGTTTTCAGCGCGCCGATGTCGGCCGTTTCAATGGCGACGATCTGGCTGGTGCCCATGGCGGCGACCTGGGCCGAGTTCAGCGCGCCCACCTGGGCCGAGTTCAGCGCGACGACCTGGTTGGTGCTCAAACCGCTGGCGATATTCGCCGTGGTCAGCGCGGCAACCTGGCCGGTGGTCAGGCTGGCCACCTGGGTGGTGGTCAGCGCGGCAACCTGGGCCGAGTTCAAGGCGCCGATGACGCTGGTTTTCAGCGCGGCCAGGTCGGCCGTTTCCAGCGCGACGACGCCGCTGGTGGTCAAGCCGGCGATTTGCGCGGTGCCGATGGCGCCGGCTTGCGCCGTGGTCAGGGCCACCACCTGGTTGGTGGTCAGCGCGGCCAGCTGGCTCGATTTCAGCGCGGCGACGGCCAGGGTCGTCAGGGCGGCGAAGTCGGCCGTTTCCATGGCGGCGACGTTGGCGGTCGACAGCACGGCCACTTGGGCCGAGCTCAGCGCGGCGGCCTGGCTCGACGTCAGCGCCACCACCTGGTTGGTGGTGAGGCCGTTGGCGACGCCGGTGGTGCTCAGCGCGGCGACCTGGCCGGTGGTCAGCGTGGCGACCTGGCTGGTCGTCAGCGCGGCCACCTGGGCCGAGTTCAAGGCGCCGATGGCGTTGGTTTTCAGCGCGGCCATGTCGGCCGTTTCCATCGCGGCGATGTTGGCGGTCGTCAGCGCGGCCACCTGGGCCGAGCCCAGCGCGGCGGCCTGGGCGGTCGTCAGCGCGACGACCTGGTTGCTGGTGAGGCCGCTGGCGACGCCGGTGGTGCTCAGCGCGGCGATCTGGCCGGTGCTCAGGTTGGCGACCTGGCTGGTCGTCAGCGCGGCCACCTGGGCCGAGTTCAAGGCGCCGATGGCGTTGGTTTTCAGCGCGCCGATATCCGCCGTTTCAATCGCGGCGATGTTGGCGGTCGACAGCGCGGCCACTTGCGCCGACGTCAGCGCGCCGGCCTGGCTCGAGGACAGCGCGACGACCTGGTTGCTGGTCAGGCCGCTGGCGACGGCGGCGGTGCTCAGCGCGGCGATCTGGCCGGTGCTCAGCGTGGCGACCTGGCTGGTGGTCAGCGCGGCGACCTGGGCCGAGTTCAGCACGCCGATGGCGCTGACCTTCAAGGCGCCGATGTCGGCCGTTTCAATGGCCACGATCTGGCTGGTGCTCATGGCGGCGACCTGGGACGAGCTCAGCGCGCCCACCTGGGCCGAATTCAAGGCGACGACCTGGTTGGTGGTCAAGCCGCTGGCGATGTTCGCCGTGGTCAGCGCGGCAACCTGGCCGGTGGTCAGGCTGGCCACCTGGGTGGTCGTCAGCGCGGCCACCTGGGACGAGCTCAAAGCGCCGATGGCGCTGGTTTTCAGTGCGGCCAGGTCGGCCGTTTCCAGCGCGACGATGGCGCTGGTGGTGAAACCGGCCATCTGGGCGGTGCCGAGCGCGGCCGCTTGCGCCGTGGTCAGGGAAACCACCTGGTTGGTGGTCAGGGCGGCGACTTGGTTGGACTTCAAGGCGCCGATCGCGGCCGTTTTCAAGGAGGAGAAGTCGGCCGTTTCCATCGCGGCCAGGTTGGCGGTCGACAGGGCGGCGACCTGGGCCGAACCCAGCGTGGCGGCCTGGGTCGTGGTCAGCGCAACGATCTGGTTGGTGGTGAAGCCGGTGGCAACCTGTGCCGTCGTCAACGCCGGAATTTGGGTGGAAGTGAGTACCGATATCTGCAACGTCGTCATCGCCGCAATTTGCACGGAGTTGAGCGCGACGATGTCGGCCGTGCCAAAAGCCACGATTTGGGTCGTCGTCAGGGCGGCGATTTGCGCGGTTGACATTCCGGTTACGATACTCATTTCCATTCTCCTTGGGGGCACTGCTCAAGTCGGTCAAGACACAGTTGGCGCCGCAGGAATGAAACCTGCAGACGCCAACTCATTTGGGGGGTGGCAAATTGCCAAATCAATACTATATATTCTGTGCAGCACTAGGCATCTACTTCCGCCGCTTGCATTCTTAACGGCAACAAAAGCGCCAACTTGAGGGGAAACCGGCGATATTTCTTGCTCAATATCAACTACTTGTGAACATATTTCCAACAATTTCCAGCTGTAATATTGCGTGTCACTGTCAAAGACGCCGTAGGCCTTGTCCTACGTAGAGAGCGACCGGCGGCGCGGCTTTATTAAATATTTTGTTTACGTGCGGCAATCTAGTCGATTTCGGGGGGAGGCCCGGGACGGCCGCCCGCCGACAGCGCTGCATGACACAAATAACCATCAGAATTAGCCCGAAGTATATCGCAAAAAATTGCCGTACAGAACGCATTTATCCGCATGTATCCGTGCAGCAACTACACTTTCAGCCAAGTTTGCAATCTCCTGACATGTATCAAACAGACCATTTTGGCGGGCGCCGGCGCCGCGCCGCTATGTAAATGCGACTGATCCTTATATTGTTAACAGAGAGATGCATATGGCGCCGATCAAAAGCCGCAAACACGCCCAGTCCCGTTTCAACCAACACGTGAGCACCGCGCTGGCGCTGATGCTGCTGCCGGTCGCCGCCCAGGCCGCCGACGCGGCCGCGCCGCAAACGATGAAGGAAGTGAAGGTGCTCGGCGCCCAGGACAACGACTTCAAGGCCGACAAGGTGTCGTCGCCCAAACTGCCCCAGCCGCTGATCGACACGCCGCAAACCATTGCGGTGATCAAGAAGGAACTGATCCAGGCGCAGGGCGCGACCTCGATCATGGAAGCGCTGCGCAACACCCCGGGCATCACGCTGCAACTGGGCGAGAACGACAACACCAGCGCCGGCGACACCTTCCAGATGCGCGGCTTCGCCGCCCAGTCGTCGGTGTTCGTCGACGGCGTGCGCGACCTGGGCGCGGTCACCCGCGATGCCTTCAATATCGAGCAGATCGAAGTGTCGAAGGCCCGGCCGGCGCCGACGTCGGCCGCGGCGCCGCCTCCGGTTACATCAACCTGGTGTCGAAGATGCCGGCGCTGGACCAGTACAACAGCGCCAGCATCGACAGCGGCAACAGCAAGCGCGTCACCGCCGACCTGAACCACAAGCTCGGCGCCGGCAGCGCGCTGCGCCTGAACGTGATGGCCCAGGACGGCGGCGTGGCCGGCCGCGACCGCGTGAAAAGCGAGCGCCAGGCGATCGCGCCGTCGCTGGCGCTGGGCCTGGGCAGCGCCACCCGCATCTACCTGTCGTCCCTGCACATGCGCCAGGACAACGTGCCGGACGGCGGCATTCCAAGCGTGGGCCTGGAGGGTTTCTTTTTCAATAATAACGACCCTTTGCGCACGGCGCCGCGGGTCGACCGCGAGAACTATTACGGTTTGGCGGGCGACTACGAGAAGGTCGACGCCGACATGGCCACGGCCAAGATCGAGCACGACCTGGCCGGCGGCGCGAAACTGACGAACGTCTCGCGCTACGGCAAGTCCAAGATGGACCGCGTCATGACCGGTATCAACGCGGTCAACAACGGCGTCACCCTGGCCAAGCCGACGCCTTTGCCGCAAGCGGAATGGAGCATCAACCGCTCCCGCCAATCTTTGCTGCAAAAAAATGAAATTCTCGCCAACCAGACCAACCTGTTGACGGAATTCGCCACCGGCGGCGTCAAGCACACCGTGTCGGGCGGCATCGAGTTCATGTCGGAGAAACAATCGACGCCGGGCCGCGCCGGCCTCGGCACGTTGGCAAACCGCACGGTTGGCGTGGTACCGGCCAATCTGTACCAGCCGAACCCGAACGATGTCATCTATAACTACAATCCGCAAAAGAACGGCGCCTACACCGAGGGCAAAACCACCACGGCGGCGCTGTACGTCTTCGACACGCTCAAGCTGTCCGAGCAGTGGCAAGTGAACGGCGGCGTGCGCGTCGAGCACGACAATACCAAGTCGGACCTGGCGACGCTGACCAACGGCGTGCTGGTGCCGGCGGCGCTGGAGAAATCGGACACCCTGGTCAGCTGGAAAGCCGGCGCCCTGTACAAGCCGGCCGACAACGCCAGCGTCTACCTCGCGTTCGCCAACTCGCAAACGCCGCCGGGCAGCAGCAACTTCGCCCTCTCCGCCACCACCGGCAACATCAACGGCCCGGCGATGGATCCGCAGCAAACCCGCAATATCGAGCTGGGCACCAAATGGGACGTGCTGGCCAAGCAACTGGCGCTGACGGCGGCCTTGTACCGCACTGAAAACACCAACGTGACCTCGCTGCTGGACTCGGCCACCAATACCTACTCGCAACTGGGCAAGCGCCGGGTCGAGGGTCTGGAACTGGGCATGGTTGGCCAGATCACCCGGGCGTGGAACAAGCTGACCGCCACCGTCTGGTCGAGCTACAACGTGGACAAGGCCTGGACCGTCGGCGGCGGCGCCCGCTACACCTCGGAACAGAAGCGCGTGGTCGATCCGAGCCTGGCCGCGGCCCTGCAAAACAACCTGCCGGGCATTCCAGCGTACTTCGTCGCCGACGCCATGCTGAGCTACAAGGCCAGCAAGAACGTCACCGTGCAGCTGAACCTCTACAATCTGTTTGACAAGTTCTATGTCAACACCTTGAACAACAGCGGCGCCCGCGCCACGCTCGGCACCGAACGCTCGGCGGCGCTCAGCGCCAGCCTGGCGTTTTAAACGCCCCTCCCCCCTTCACGCCCGCCCCGGGCTTGAAGGGGCGCCCCCACCCCGCCCTTCCGCAGTGTTTCCGCTCAGCATCAAAGCATCGATGGCGTATGACATTTCATACGCCGCCGGGCCGCCGCGTCCAAGTTTTCGCGCGCCGGCCCCCGCAGCGCTGTCAGGCGATTGTGCAAATCGCTTGTAATACAGCGACTTAGCTGCGCCCGACTGAGCGGCCGCAGCGGGCATGGCGATTGCTATGTATTGAACTCGAATCAGAACTTGCTGGCATTCAAAAACACGGGAGGGAGCGGCGCAGCGCCCGGCGTGCTTGTGTTGCTCGCTATAAATAATCGAGTCCGCTCCCGGCGGCGATTTACACGGAGGAGTCAAAATGAAAAAAACACGGCCATTAACCCTATACATCCTGATTGCGATGGTGCTGGGCATTCTGGTGGGCTACGCCTGCCACCAGACCTTCCCGGAGAAGGCAGTCACGGCGGACATCGCCGCCCATATATCCATCGTCACCGACGTGTTCCTGCGCTTGATCAAGATGATCATCTCGCTGCTGGTGTTTTCCACGCTGACGGTGGGCATCGCCCACATGGGCGACGGCAGAACGGCCGGGCGCATCGGCGCCAAGGCCTTCCTCTGGTTCGTCATCGCCTCGCTGGTCTCGCTGCTGCTCGGCATGGTGCTGTCCAACTATTTCCAGCTCGGCTCCCAGATGGGCCTGCCCCTGCCCGACGTCGGCGCCAGCACCAACCTGAAGACGGCGGCGTTCACGCTGAAAGACTTTATGACCCATTTGGTGCCGAAATCGCCGATCGAGGCCATGGCCAACAATGAAATCCTGCAAGTGCTGGTGTTCTCGCTGTTCTTCGGCGCCGCGCTGGCCGGCCTGGGCGAGAGCGGCAAGGTATTGACCGACGTGATCGACCAACTGGCGCAGGTGATGTTGAAAATCACCGGCGCCATCATGGCGCTGGCGCCGCTGGCGGTGTTCGCCGCGATCGCCTCGGTCGTCACCACCCAGGGCCTGGGCGTGCTGGTCACGTTCGCCAAATTCATGGGCGCCTTCTACCTCGGCCTGTTCTGCCTGTGGACGCTGCTGGTCGGCGCCGGCTTCACCTTCATCGGGCCGCGCATCTTCAAACTGGTGGGCTTGATCCGCGAACCGTTCCTGCTGGCGTTTTCCACCGCCAGCTCCGAGGCTGCCTATCCGAAACTGCTGGTCGCGCTGGACCATTTCGGCGTGCCGCGCAAAATCTCCAGCTTCGTGCTGCCGCTCGGCTATTCGTTCAACCTCGACGGTTCGATGATGTATTGCACTTTCGCCGTGCTGTTCATCGCCCAGGCCTACGGCATCGACCTGCCGATCGGCACCCAGATCACCATGCTGCTGGTGCTGATGCTGACCTCGAAGGGGATCGCCGGCGTGCCGCGCGCGTCACTGGTGGTGATCGCCGCCACGCTGAACCAGTTCCACATCCCGGAAGCCGGCCTGCTGCTGCTGATGGGCGTCGACCAGTTCCTCGACATGGGCCGCTCGGCCACGAACGCGGTGGGCAACGCGGTCGCCGCCGCCGTGGTGGCGAAATGGGAAGGCGCCCTGGAGCCGGAGCAAGAGGCGGCGCGCAAGCACGCGCTGCACCTGGCCGGCGCCCAGGACGCCGAGGCGCCGCGCAAGGCGGCTTGAACGCCCGGCCGGGTGCGGCGCGGCAGGCCGCGTTGAACCCGGCCCTGGTACCGGCCTGAGCATGAGCCGCCGCGCATTCGATGCCCGGCGGCTCATGTCGTTATAGCGGCGCCGGCGCCATCAATGCGATACTGCCGTTCCACACCGCACCGATCGACCTGTCAGCACATACTATGACGTTACACACTGGAAGCAAGATCGCGCCGCGCGCGCGGCAAGGCGCCGCGCAATGGTCGGGCCGGCAGTCGATGGCCTGGGCGCTGGTGCTGGCCGGTTTCCTGCTGGTGGTGTACCTGGTGTATTTCTGGACCGAACGCATCGCCATCGGCAAGCTGCAGGCCGGCGGCGCCCAGCGCCTGGAGGTGTATGTCAGCAGCCTGGAAAACGCGCTGGAAAAATACGATTTCCTGCCGAAGACGCTGGAACTGAACAAGGACGTGATCCGCCTGCTGCAAACGCCCAAGGACCCGGACCTGCTGGCCTCGGTCAACCAGTACCTGGAACAGATGAACGTGCAGGCGAAGTCGACGGCGATCTATATCACCGACCTGAACGGCTACACCCACGCCGCCAGCAACTGGCGCGCTAAGGACAGCTTCGTCGGCGACAACGTCGCCTTCCGCCCCTACGCGCGGGACGCGCTGCGCGGCACGCCGGGGCGCTTTTACGGCGTCGGCACGACCAAGCTGGAACCCGGCTACTTCTTCGCCCACGGCATCTACCACCAGGGCAAGATGCTCGGCCTGGCGACCGTCAAGGTGAATATCGAGAGCCTGGAAACGCGCTGGGTGCAGGGCGCCGACAAGGTCATGCTGGCCGACGAGCACGGCGTGATCTTCCTGACCTCGGTGCCGGCCTGGAAATACAAGACGCTGGCGCCGCTGGCGCCGGCCGTCGGCGCGCTGCTGGCGCGCACCCGCCAGTATTACTCGCACCGGCTGGAGCCGATCCCCTTCCTGTCCGACCGCCTGCTGGGCAACGGCGCGCGCGTGATCAGCGTGCGCGACCAGGCGCTGCGGGGCGCCGTCATCAAAACCAGTTCGAGCGTGATGACCCAGCTGCGACTGCGCTCGCCGCGCAACTGGCAATTCATTTACCTGTCGGACCTGGCGCAGGCCCGCTCCAGCGCCCAGGCCGCGGCGGCGTTCTCCGCCGTCGTGCTGGGCTTTTTCCTGCTGCTGTTCTTCTACCTGCGCCAGCGCCGCCAGGCGCTGGCGCAGAAGCTGCGCGCCCGCGAGCAATTGCAGTACGCCTATGACAACCTGGAAACCATGGTTGCCGAACGCACCTCGGAACTAAACGCGATGACCCGCAGCCTGAGCCAGGAAATCGCCGTGCGCAGCCAGGCCGAACACAAGTTGCACCTGACGCAAAACGAGTTGTTCCAGGCCGGCAAAATGGCGGTGCTGGGCCAGATGTCGGCCAGCATCACGCACGAGTTGAACCAGCCGCTGACGGCGCTGCGCACGATGTCCGACAACGCCGTCATCCTGCTCGAACGCGGCCGCCTCGACGACGCCAAAAAGAACCTGGCGACGATTTCGCAGATCGCCGCGCGCATGGGTGCCATCACCGGCCAGTTGAAGGTGTTCGCGCGCAAGTCCACCACCAGCCTGACGTCGGTGTCGATTCCCACCGCCATCGGCAACGCCCTGTTCCTGGTCGAACGCCGGCTGCAGGTGGAAAACGTGCGCTTCGTGCAAAACCTGCCCGGCGACGACGCCTTTGCCCTGTGCGAAAGCAATCGCCTGGAGCAGGTACTGGTGAACCTGTTTACCAACGCGCTCGACTCGATGGCCGGCTGCGCCGTGCGCGCGCTGACGGTGGACGTGCTGCGCGAGGGCGACAAGATCCTCGTCTGCGTCGGCGACAGCGGGCCGGGCCTGTCCGACGAGGTGCGCGAGCGCCTGTTCGAACCGTTCTTCACCACCAAGCCGCAAGGCGTCGGCCTGGGCCTGGGCCTGGCGATTTCGGAACAGATCACGCGCCAGTTCGGCGGCGTGCTGCGGGCCGACAACGCCGCCGGCGGCGGCGCCCGCTTTATCATCGAACTCAACATCGCACCGCAGGAGGAGAAACATGTTTGACGGCTTGAAAGTGTTGTTGATCGAGGACGACCCGACCGTGCGCGCCGGCAGCGAGCAGGCGCTGCAACTGGCCGGCCTGGAGGTGCAATCGTTCCACTCGGCCGAGCTGGCCTACAAGCTGCTGGCGCCGAACTTCCCCGGCGTCGTCGTCACCGACGTGCGCCTGCCCGGCATGAGCGGCCTGGAATTGTTGCAGGCGGTCAAGGCGCTCGACGCCCACCTGCCGGTGATCCTGGTCACCGGCCACGGCGACATCACGATGGCGGTGCAGGCGATGCGCAACGGCGCCTACGACTTCATTGAAAAGCCCTACTCGTCGGAGCAACTGGTCGAGGTCATCCTGCGCGCGCTGGAAACGCGCCGCCTGATGCTGGAGGTGCACAGCCTGCGCCGCCGGATCGAGGACGGCGGCGGCATCGAGTCGCGCCTGCTGGGCGACGCGCCGGCGATGCGCGAGTTGCGCCGCCTGATCCTCGACGTCGCCGACGAGCCGGCCGACGTGCTGGTCTACGGCGACACCGGCACCGGCAAGGAAATGGTGGCGCGCTGCCTGCACGACTTCAGCCACCGGCGCAAGCACCACTTCGTCGCCGTCAACTGCGGCGCCATCCCCGAGAGCATCTTCGAGAGCGAGGTGTTCGGCCACGAACAGGGCGCGTTCACCGGCGCGGCCAAGCGCCAGGTCGGCAAGATCGAGCACGCCGACCACGGCACCTTCTTCCTCGACGAAATTGAAAGCCTGCCGCTGTCCTTGCAGGTCAAGCTGCTGCGCGTGCTGCAAGAGCGCTACGTCGAGCGGCTCGGCTCGAACAGCCCGGTGCCGTTGGACGTGCGCGTGGTGGCGGCCGCCAAGCTGGACCTGGAGGAGCTGTCGCAGCAGCAGAAATTCCGTAGCGACCTGTACTACCGCCTGAACCTGATCGTGCTGCACCTGCCGCCGCTGCGCGAGCGGCGCGAAGACATCCCGATGCTGTTCGAACACTTCGCGCTGGCGGCGGCGGCGCGCTACAACCGCGCCGCGCCGGTGGTGTCGAGCGCGCAGATGCGCAGCCTGATGGCGCACGCCTGGCCGGGCAACGTGCGCGAGCTGCGCAACATCGCCGACCGTTTCGTGCTGGGCATCGCCGGCGGCGCCAACGGCTTGCTGGCCGCGCGCGACGCCACCCCGGTCTCGCTGGCCGAGCAGGTCAACGGCTTCGAGCGCTCGCTCATCGAGCAGGAACTGCGCCACTACGCCGGCAACGTCGCCGAGGCCAGCGCCGTGCTGGGCCTGCCGAAGCAGACGCTGTACCACAAGATGCAAAAATACAATTTGGTGGCCGAGGAGTTCAGGTAGCGCCAAGCAATGCGGCGCCGGCTCAGTTTCGCCTTCCCGACCAGCCTATGGTGCTCTGCATCATCGTATATTTTTTTCAGCAATATCGGCTGTCGTCGCCTATTGTTTGTACGCCGCCGCGCCACCTGACCGCCTTACAATGCACCCCGCTTATCCGCTGCGGGGCGCGCCTGTCGCTGCGCGGCGGCGCTGGTCGGAAGCGCCATCGCGGGCGCCCCGGCTCGGGCACAGTACGCCCATGACAAGCCGTTATGACACCTTGAAAAACCACATGAAACCACATTACATCGTGCTCGCCGCGCTGGCGGCCATCTCCCTGTTCGCGCTGGCCAAGGACGAACCGGGCAAGCTGGCGGCGCCCTGGCTGCTGGCGGGCGAAACGCCGAAGCAGTACCAGATCGGCGTCGACTACACCGAGACCAGCAGCGGCAAGGGCGCCAAGTTCCTGCGCCACGCCGACGGCGACGGCGAGAGCTGGGCGACGCTGATGCAGGCCGTGTCGGCGGAGAATTATCGTGGCCAGCGGCTGCGTTTCCGCGCCCGCGTCAAGACGCGCGAGGTGGGCGACTGGGCCGGCCTGTGGATGCGCGTCGACCGCCCCGGCGAACACAGCGCCGCGTTCTACAACAGCGAGGACCAGCCGATCAAGGGCAGCGTCGACTGGCAGTGGCGCAGCGTGGTGCTGGACGTCGCCGCCGACGCCAAGGCGCTGTCGTTCGGCGTCACCGAGGCCGGCAAGGGCCAGGTCTGGATCGACGAGCTGACGCTGGAAGCGGTCGGCCGGGACGTTCCGCTCGACGTCCAGCGGCGCGTGAAAGCGCTGCCGGCGGCGCCCGTCCTGTGAGCATCGGCTGGTTCCAGCCGGGGCCGGCGCCGCACGACGCGCGCCTGCCGCTGCGCTTCGCCGCGCCGGCCGCCGCCGGGGGCGCCGCGGGTGAAGCCGCGGATGAAGCCGATGCATGAGGCGGGCGGGCGGCGCCCGCGCATCCTCATCGCCGACGACGAGCCGCTGCTGCGCGCCGAATTGCGCGAATCGCTGAGGCAACTGTGGCCGGAGGCCGAGCTGGTGGCCGAGGCGGTCGACGGCTTCGAGGCGCTGCGCCTGGCGCGCGAATGGCAACCCGACGTCGCCTTCCTCGACATCCGCATGCCCGGCCTGAGCGGGCTGGAGGTGGCGCGCACCTTCGGTCTGCGCACCCACGTGGTGTTCGTCACGGCGCACCAGGAACACGCGCTGGCGGCGTTCGACGAAGGCGCGCTCGACTACGTGCTGAAACCGACCGACCCGGCCCGGCTGGCGCGCAGCGTGGCGCGCGTGCGCGAACGGCTGGGCACGCCGCCGCCGGACCTGGCGCGGCTGGCGCGGCGCCGCAATGGCTGCAGGCGTCGGTCGGCAACACCATCCATTTCATCGACCTGAGCGACGTCATCTACTTTTGCGCCGAGGCGAAGTACACCCGCGTCGTCACCGACCAGACCGAGGCGCACATCCGCACCCCGCTCAAGGAACTGGCCGAGATGCTGGCCGGGAGCGGCTTCTGGCAAATCCACCGCGGCTACGTGGTGGCGCTCAAGCGTATCGCGCTGGTGGCGCGCGACGCCGACGGCGCGCTGTGGCTGTCGCTGCGCGGGCACGCGGCCAGGCTGCCGGTCAGCCAGCGCTTCCAGCACCGCTTCAAAGGCATGTAGCGCGGCGGCCCGATGACGTGAGCGCGGCTGTTACAAATGCTTGCGATTGAAACGCGTCGCGCCCACACGCGGCCGTAGCCAACTAGTATGCTGTTGCTTTCGCCCGTGTGGCTACTTTGCAAAGTAAAGGACAGATATGACTCCAGCATTCCCTACCCGTTCCCCATGGCTGGCCCGCGGCGCGCTGTGCGCCGCGTTGGCGACGCTGCTGGCCGCCGCGCCGTTTGCCGCCCAGGCCAACCCGCGCCACCACGGCGAGCGCGCCCAGGCGTGCCAAAGCTGCGGCACGGTGATCTCGACGCGCACCTACCAACAAGCCGGGAACGGCAGCGGCCTGGGCGTGGCCACCGGCGCCGTCGTCGGCGGCTTGCTGGGCAACCAGGTCGGCGGCGGCAACGGCCGCACCCTGGCGACGGTGGCCGGCGCGGTCGGCGGCGGCTATGCCGGCAACGCCATCGAAAAACGCGCGCGCGCCAGCACGATGACCCAGGTGCGGGTGCGGATGAGCAACGGTTCGGTGCGCAGCTTCACCGAGGCCGGCGCCAGCCGCCGCCATAACGGCCAGCACGTCAAGGTGGTCAACGGCGGCCTGGCGGCACGCGGCTAAGCGCCGGGCGGATATTGCCCGGCTATCCACCCGCTCTGGCAACCGTCCGTGAGCTGCTTCGTTTGATGAATTCCTACTTTAATTGAAGCGTTCCACCAGAAAATCCACAAAGCTGCGCAGCTTGGGCGAGCGATACCGGTCCGGCAGGTAAACCACGCTCATCGGCCGGCTGGCGAGTTGATGCGTCGGAAACAGTTGCACCAGGCGCCCCGCCCGGACATCGGCCTCCAACAAAATCGCCGGTTGCAGCACGATCCCCATGCCATGCAATGCCGCCACGCGCAGCGCCTGCCCATGGTTCACCTGCAAGCGCCCCGAGACCGGGACGCGGCAGGCGCCGTCCTGGTCCTCCAGGCGCCAATGCGCGACGGCGGCCGGCGAGAACGACAGGCACTCGTGCTCGCTGAGGTCCTCCGGCTTGGCCGGCGCGCCCCTGCGCGCCAGGTACGCTGGGGAGGCGCAGATCATCAGCCGGTAAGGCGCCAACGACCTGGCGATCAGCGCCGAATCCGGCAACCGGCCGATGCGAATGGCCGCCTCGAAGCCCTCCTCCACGATATCCACCACGCGGTCGCACAAGGCGACCTCGACGTTGACCTGGGGATAGCGGTCGAGGTAATCCGACAACACCGGCATCAGCGCTTCGGTGCCGAAGGTGACGGGCGCGGTGATGCGCAGCTTGCCGGCGGGCGCCAATTGCAAGGTGTGCGCCTGGGCGTCGGTTTCCGCCACCAGCCTGAGGATTTCCTTGCAGCGCGTGTAATAGTCCTCGCCGAAGGCCGTCAGGTGCTGGCGCCGGGTGGTCCGGTTGAGCAGGCGCATGCCCAGGCGCTTCTCCAGCGTGCGCAGGTGGTTGCCCGCCATCGTCGCCGAGATCGCGCAAGCGGCGGCGGCGGCACTGAGGCTGCCCTTTTCAACCGCCGACACGTAGACCTTCATGCTGTCGAGCAAATCCATTCAACACTCCCGATTTCAAATAGATCAAACAAAACGCCGTTTATCTCCTTATTATTTTAAATGAAACTGATGTCTTCCACCACCCCACAGAGAAGACCATGAAAGCCATCGAACTCACCGCCGCCTCCCTGAGCGCGTTTCGCCGCACCGAACTGCCCGAGCCGAAGGCCGCCCGCGGCGAAGTGCTGGTGCGCCTGCGCGCCGCCACGCTGAACTTCCTCGACGTGGCCATCGCCACCGGCCAGTTCCCCGCCGCCGGCTTTCCGATGGTGCCGGTGGCCGACGGCGCCGGCGAAATCGCCGCGCTGGGCGAAGGCGTTAGCGGCTGGACCATTGGCGAGCGCGTGATCCCGCACTTCATGCCGAACTGGCAAGGCGGCGCCATCACGCCGCGCAACGTGGCCGCGCTGCGCGGCGTCAACCTGCCGGGCTCGCTGGCCGAATACGCGGCCGTCCCCGCCACCAGCCTGGTCGCCCTGCCCGCCCACCTGGACTTCGTCCAAGGCGCGGCGCTGCCCATCGCCGCCACGACCGCCTGGAACGCCGTGCGTTCGGCGCCACTGCGCCCCGGCGCGGTGGTGCTGCTACTGGGGACGGGCGGCGTCAGCATCTTCGCCTTGCAGTTCGCCAAGGCGCATGGCGCGACGGTGATCCTGGCGTCGTCGTCCGACGACAAGCTGGAACGCGCGCGCCAGCTCGGCGCCGACCACCTGATCAACTATCGCGCCACGCCCGCCTGGGACGAGGAAGTGCTGAAGCTGACCGACGGGCGCGGCGCCGACCTGGTGGTGGAGACGGTGGGCGCGGCCAGCATCGCGCGCTCGCTCAACGCGGCGGCGGTGGGCGGCACCGTGTTCACGGTCGGCTTTGTCACCGGCACGGCGGCTCCGATCGACCTGCTGCCGGTGATCGTCAAAGCCCTGCGCATCGTCGGCAACAACACCGGCTCCGTGGCGGATTTGGCGGAGGCGGCCCGCGCCATTGCCGCCCACCGCATCGTGCCGGTCATCGACCGGATTTTCGACATCGACGACGCCGCCGCCGCGTATGCCGAATTGAGTGCCGGCGGACGCCACTTCGGCAAGCTCGCCATCGCGCATTGAGGCAGGCTGAACGGCCTCGTTCAGGCGCGTTTCAGTGACGGGAAAAAGCGCCAGCGAAGGTTGACCCCGAGGCTGGCGGCGACGATCAGCGCAAACCCGGCGACCTGCGTCGCGCCGACAATATGGTCGTAGACGAGGACGTCCAACACGACGGCGCTGGCCGGATAAACGAAGGTCAGCACCGCGATCGCCGCCGTTTCCATGCGCGGCGTCGCGCCGTAGATCAGGACGTAGGCGAGCGCCGTGGGGATCAACCCCAATCCAGCCAACCAGGCCCACTGCCCGGCGGCTATCCCACCGGCGGGAATGGTCACGAAGCCGGCCGTCAGCACGGCCGCGGTGACGCAGTGCGTCAATGCCGTCAGCGTGGGCGGCATGCCGCGGATGGAACGCGTCGTCAGCGTCACGCCGGCGTAAGCGACGGCGCCGGTGAGCGTGAAAGCGATGCCGATCAGATAGCCGGTACTCAGCGAGGTGTCCGGGCCGAGTCCGCAGGCCAACACCAGGCCGGCGAAACCGACGCCAACCCAGCCGTAGTTGTCCGCGCTGACGCGTTCCTTCAACAGCAGCGAGCCAAGAATCAGCACAAGAAAAGGCTGCACGTGGAACACGATGGTTGCCGCGGAAATGCCGACGCGGTGAATCGCCTCGAAGAACGTCACCCAGTTCACGCACATCAGGACGCCGCTAAACAGCGCCAATCCCAGGTTCTTCGCTGACACGTTCCTCCTCGTGAGCATGCCTTTGTACGCGCAGAACAACAACAGGATCGCCGCCCCGAAGGCGCAGCGGAAGAACACGGTCGTCACCGGGTCGAGTCCCGCCTCGTGGATGAAGACGCCCAGCGTGGCGAGCATCAGCATGGCCGCGGTGAAGGGTATGGAAGGATGGGACATGGCGCTACTCCGGTGAAGTGTTTCGCGCTATCATCGGGGACGCCCACGCATCAGACAAGATGATTTATCTCATGCAATTCATTCGATATTCGAAACCATGAACCGTCCCGAGCTGAACCTAAGCCAACTACGCACCTTTGTTGCCGCCGCTGAACACATGAGTTTTATTGCCGCGGCGGAGGCGGTGCACCGCTCCCAGGCGGCGGTGAGCATGCAGATCATGAAGCTCGAAGGCGCCGTCGGCCAGGCGCTCTTTTCGCGGCACACGCGGCGCATCGAACTGACGGTTGCCGGCGAGCGCCTGCTGCCGTACGCGCGCCAGATGCTGTATATGGAAGCGCAAGCGATGGCGGCGCTGCGCACCCAGGAGGTGGTCGGCCGGGTGGTGCTGGGCGCGCCGGACGACTACCTGTCATCGTTGCTGCCGCCGGTGCTGGAGCGCTTCGCCAAGCTGTTCGCCAATGTCGAGATCGAACTGGTCTGCCTGCAAAGCCTGCTCTTGAAACCCATGCTGCAAAAAGGACAGATCGACCTGGCGTTCGTCACCCGCGACGACGACCTGGATGGAGCCTTCATCCGACGCGAAAACATGGTATGGGTGGGCTCGCCGCGACAGGCGATATGGAACAAGTCGCCGCTGCCGGTTGCGCTGTTCGAGAAGGGCTGCGTGGCGCGGGCGCACACGCTGGCGGCGCTGGAGCAAAGTGGCAAGCCGTATTGCGCGACCTATAGCAGCCCCAGCCTGCTGGGCATCCTGGCGATGGTCGAGGCGGGGCTGGCGGTTGCGGCGCTGGCCGAATGCAGCGTTCCCGCGCACCTTGCGCGGCTTGGCCGGGCGGAAGGGCTGTTGCCGGTCGAACCGCTGGATATCGTGCTGGTCAAGGGACGCACCAACAGTTCGCCGGCGGTGGAGTGCCTGGCCGGCGAAATCATGGCCTCGTTGAGCCCGGTCACAATGTAATCAGCAGATCGTCAGGGGGCGGGCGAATACGGATGAAAAAGAATGTGCGCCTATCCCTGCCGTACAAGCTGTTTCAAAGAGGTGCCGATCGCCGAATTATAAAGCAAGCGCAACACCGGCCAGAACTCTTTGCCGATGTCGGCCCCTTCGCCAAAGCCGGGAAAATGCGCCAGCAAGCCCATTGCATGGCCAATTTCATGAATCACGATATTGGTCGTGGCCGCGGCGGTGGCGCTGCCATAGTTCACATAGAAGCGCGCGGAAATCACGGAATTGCTCAGGCAAGCGCGCGGCCAGCCGCCATGCCCGCCAAGCGCCATGCCGATCTTATTGTCGGAAACATTGCCCTTGTTATCCGCGGGAGTCTTGCCGGCGGGCTGAAACGCCGTGCCTTCGCTGAAGATAAGGCCGCTAACGATAGCCGCGTCATCCCTCGCCTGGATGGAAACCCGGTCGAACATCGTGCGGCCCAGCCGCCGGTTGATCTCGTTCAGCGCTTGTTCCACCATTGGGTCGCCGTTCAGCTTGACCGGGATCAGGCCCTGCCAGCGCTTGAGCTTGGCATCGCGAAATTGCGCTAAAAACGGATCGACCACGTTGACATTGCTTTGAATTAAATATTCTAAGGTTTCACTCATGTGGCAATTTTAAAGGAAATGAGCATGGGCTCGGTGCGCGGTGTATCCGCTCGCGCATCACGATGCCGCCGCCGGCAAGGCGCGCTCGATTTTTTTCTTGCGCCGGGCGCTGTCGTTGATGATCTGATGCCGCTTGAAGTCGGTCATTTTCTTCCACGCCCGGGCTTCCTCAAGCGTGCGCGTGCAGCCGAGGCAAAAACCGGTGGGGCCGTCGAAGGCGCATAGCTCGATACACGGTGATTTCAGTGCCATCGTCCGCCCTTATTCCATAAAATCACAATAATACACTTCATACTACAGCCGGCTTTGAACGGTTATGCGCACGAAAGATCGATCCCGCACGGCGTCAGTCGTGCAGTATCCGCCACCGGCAGATACCGCATTCTGGCGGATTACTTCGGCATCAGCACGTTGTCGATCACGTTGATCACACCATTCGACTGATATACATCGTAGGTGCTGATGTTGGCGGTATTGCCCGCTTCATCCATCACAGTGATGTTGTGCATACCGTTCATTTTGAAGGTAAGCTTGCCGCCGCTGACGGTGGCCAATTGCGCGCCGCCGGACTGCTTTTTAATGGCTGCGCTCAAGGCCATGAAGTCATATTTACCCGGCACAACGTGATAGGTCAGAATCTTGGTCAGCGTTGCTTTGCTTTCAGGCTTGACCAGCGTATCAACTGTCCCTGCCGGCAGCTTGGCAAATGCCGCATTGGTTGGCGCGAATACGGTGAATGGTCCTTTACCTTTCAGTGTCTCTACCAGGTCCGCTGCCTTGACCGCAGCAACCAGCGTGGTGTGGTCGGGCGAATTGATGGCGTTGTCGATGATATCCTTACTGGCCATCATCTTCTGGCCACCGACCATTACGTCGGCAAATGCCGCGTTCGACGTCAGAAGCACAGCGCTCAGCAACAGGGTAGTTTTAAGTAATTTCATGATATTCCTCTCGATGTGTGTGGGTGACTTACCAAGCTTTATACGCAGTCACTCGCACATCGGATTCAGATCATTTGCAGACCGTATGAAGATTATGCGTATTCATACGCGCTACGCATTTCGAAAGTGGCGACGAGGCTAGGCATGTCGGGACCGCCGGCGGCGCCGTGTCAAGAAAAAGCCCTAGAAGTCAGTGACTTATAGGGCATTATTTACAAAATTTAGTGTACCGGGTCTCAGAACGGAATGTCGTCGTCCATGTCCGAGAAGTTCGGCGTTGGCTTCGCCGCCGGGCGCGGTGCCTGCGCTGGAGCCTGCTGCTGGCGCGGCGCCGGCGCCGGACGGCTGTTCTCGTAGGAACCGCCGCCGCCACCGGATTGCGAACGGCTGTTCTGGCTGTTGTCGTAGGAACCGCCGCCGTCGTCCATCGAATCGCCGCCGCCCATGCCCGAGCGTCCGCCCAGCATTTGCATCTGTTCGGCGACGATGTCGGTTGCGTACTTCTCGACGCCGTCCTTGTCGGTGTATTTGCGCGTCTGCAGGCGGCCTTCGACGTAGACCGACGAACCTTTTTTCAGGTACTGGCCGGCGATTTCAGCCAGGCGGCCGAAGAAGGAGATGCGGTGCCACTCGGTGGTTTCTTTTTGCTCGCCGGTGTTGCGGTCTTTTGACTTGTACGATGTCGCAACGGCAATGTTGGCGATGGCGTCACCGCTTGGCATGTAGCGGATTTCCGGATCGCGGCCCAAATTGCCGACGATGATGACTTTGTTGACTGATGCCATGAATAACTCCTGTTGAACTGCAGCGGGAGAGTACCGCGCGTTAGATTTTTTACTAGACGACGATTATAAGCCACTCACCCGTCCAAGGCGACTCTTTTGCCACGCACCGGCGCCCTATGGCGGGCCGCTGCGGACGCCAAATGTTTTTCTGTCGCGTCGGAAACAGCAACGATGAATACTGGTATTATATACAGTATTTAGCGCCCGTCTGGCATCTGCATCAAGCTTTGCCGGAGCGCGCCTCCGGCCCCCGTCGCGTCGCGGCAAGGCGTGCCGCGCAAAACCCGGCTATAGTATTAGGTTGACCCGTTTTGGCCCCGTTATCGCTGGTTTCGGCCCACGCCGGCTCGCCATACCTCATGAAAGCAAGGCACACAATAATGGAACAGATCCGCATCCGCGGCGCTCGCACGCACAATCTCAAGAACATCAACCTCGACCTGCCACGCAACAAGCTGATCGTGATCACCGGCCTGTCCGGTTCCGGCAAGTCCTCGCTGGCGTTCGACACGCTGTACGCCGAGGGCCAGCGTCGCTATGTTGAGTCTTTGTCTGCTTACGCGCGCCAATTCCTGCAATTGATGGAAAAGCCGGATGTCGATCTGATCGAGGGCCTGTCGCCGGCCATTTCGATCGAGCAAAAAGCCACGTCGCACAATCCGCGTTCTACCGTCGGCACCGTCACCGAGATCCACGATTACCTGCGCCTGCTGTACGCCCGCGTCGGCACGCCGTATTGCCCGGACCATCCGGAAAACGCGTTGGCGGCCCAGTCGGTGTCGCAAATGGTCGACGCCGTGCTGGCGATGCCGCAAGACACCAAGTTGATGATACTGGCGCCGGTCGTCGCCAACCGCAAGGGCGAGCACGTCGATTTGTTCGAGCAGATGCAGGCGCACGGCTTCGTGCGTTTCCGCGTCCAGAGCGGCACCCACGCCGCCAAGATCTACGAAATCGACGACTTGCCAAAGCTCAAGAAGACCGAAAAGCACACGATCGACGTCGTCATCGACCGGGTCAAGGTGAATCCCGAGATCAAGCAGCGCCTGGCCGAAAGTTTCGAAACCGCGCTGCGCCTGGCCGACGGCCGCGCGGTGGCCTACGAGATGGACAGCGCCAAGGAAACCGTGTTCTCGAACAAGTTCGCCTGCAACGCCTGCGGCTATTCCTTGCAAGAGCTGGAACCGCGCCTGTTCTCCTTCAACAACCCGATGGGCGCCTGCCCGGAATGCGACGGCCTGGGCCACATTGAATTCTTCGATCCGAAACGCATTGTCGCCTTCCCCAACCTGTCGCTGGCGTCCGGCGCCGTCAAGGGCTGGGACCGGCGCAACCAGTTTTATTTCCAGATGCTGTCGAACCTGGCGGCGTTTTACGAGTTCGAACTGGACATGCCGTTCGAGCAGCTGGCGCTGTCGGCGCAGCAAGTGGTGCTGTACGGTTCCGCCAAGCAGTCGATTCCGTTTGCCTATGTGAACGAGCGCGGCCGTACCGTCATCAAGGAACACACCTTCGAGGGCGTGGTCAACAATCTGTCGCGGCGCTACCGCGAAACCGATTCGATGGCGGTCAAGGAGGAGTTGGCCAAGTTCATCAACGAGAAGCAGTGTCCGTCCTGCCAGGGCGCGCGCCTGCGCGTCGAGGCGCGCTTCGTCAAGGTCGGCAACGGCGCCCAGGAGCGCGCGATCTACGAGGTGGCCGCCAAGCCGCTGCGCCAGACCCTGAAATTTTTCGAGGAACTGGTGTTGACCGGCTCCAAGAAGGAAATCGCCGACCGCGTCGTCAAGGAAATCATTTCGCGCCTGAAGTTCTTGAACAACGTCGGCCTCGACTACCTGTCGCTCGACCGCAGCGCCGACACGCTCTCCGGCGGCGAGGCGCAGCGCATCCGCCTGGCGTCGCAAATCGGCTCCGGCTTGACCGGCGTCATGTACGTGCTCGACGAGCCGTCGATCGGCCTGCACCAGCGCGACAACGACCGCCTGATCGAGACGCTCAAGCATTTGCGCGACATCGGCAACAGCGTGCTGGTGGTCGAGCACGACGAGGACGCCATCCGCACCGCCGACTATGTCGTCGACATGGGCCTGGGCGCCGGCGTGCACGGCGGCGAGATCATCGCCGAGGGCACGCTGGAGGATATCCTCAAGAACGAGCATTCGCTGACGGCCAAGTATCTGAACGGCACCTTGAAGATCGCCGTGCCGGCCAAGCGGCATCCGTCGAACCCGGACAAGCAGCTGACGATCACCGGCGCCACCGGCAACAACCTGAAGAACGTCTCGCTGAGCCTGCCGGTCGGCCTGTTGACCTGCGTGACGGGCGTGTCCGGCTCGGGCAAGTCCTCGCTGGTCAACGACACGCTGTATCCGGCGCTGTCGCGCCACCTGTACGGTTCGCAGACGGAACCGGCGCCGCACGATTCGATCAGCGGCCTGGAACATTTCGACAAGGTCATCGCCGTCGACCAGGCGCCGATCGGGCGCACGCCGCGCTCCAACCCGGCCACCTACACCGGCCTGTTCACGCCGATCCGCGACCTGTTCGCGACGGTGCCAACGGCCAAGGAGCGCGGCTACAGCGCCGGCCGCTTCTCGTTCAACGTCAAGGGTGGCCGCTGCGAGGCTTGCCAGGGCGACGGCGTGATCAAGGTCGAGATGCACTTTTTGCCGGACGTCTACGTGCCGTGCGACGTCTGCCACGGCAAGCGCTACAACCGCGAGACGCTGGAGGTGCAGTACAAGGGCAAGAACATCACCGAGGTCTTGGCGATGACGGTGGAGGAAGCCCATGTCTTCTTCAAGCCGGTGCCGTTGATCGCGCGCAAGCTGCACACGCTGCTCGACGTCGGCCTCGGCTATATCCGCCTGGGCCAGAGCGCGACCACCTTGTCGGGCGGCGAGGCGCAGCGCGTCAAGCTGTCGCTGGAGCTGTCCAAGCGCGACACCGGCCGCACGCTGTATATCCTCGACGAGCCGACCACCGGTCTGCATTTCCACGACATCGACTTGCTGCTGAAGGTGATCCACCGCCTGCGCGACCAGGGCAACACGCTGGTTATCATCGAGCACAACCTGGACGTCATCAAGACGGCCGACTGGCTGGTCGACCTCGGTCCCGAGGGCGGTGCCGGCGGCGGCCAGATCATCGCCAGCGGCACGCCGGAGGATGTGGCGTTGAATCCGGCCAGCGTGACCGGACGCTACCTCGGACCGCTGCTGAACCAGGCCTGAGCGTGCGCGTTTTAGTGCTCGGCAATTCCGGCTCGGGAAAATCGCATTGTGCGCGCGCGCTGGCGGCCAGCCACGCCCTGGCGCATCTGGACCTCGACACCATTGTGTGGCAGCCGGGGCGGATCGCCGTGGCGCGCGCCGCCGGCGATGTCGCGCACGACGTGCGCGCCTTCATCGACGCCAATGAACGCTGGGTGGTCGAGGGCTGCTACGGCGACGTGATCGAGGCGGCGCTGGGCGATTGCAGCGAACTGGTCTTCATGAACCCGGGCCGGGAAGTCTGTCTGGCGAACAACCGCAAACGGCCTTGGGAGGCGCACAAGTACGCGTCGCCGGAGGCGCAGCTAAGCATGCTGCCCTTCCTGCTCGATTGGGTGGGTTTGTATTACAGCCGCGACGATAGCTGCTCTTACATCGTGCATCGTCGTGTATTTGATGGCTTTTCCGGCCACAAGCGCGAGGTGTTAAACCCATAGCGCAGCCCTGGGGGCAAACCTCGGCATCGCACTACAGCGCCAGCCAGCCGGCTACCAGAGGCTGGCTTTTTTTCGCGCCGTGTTTCCAGCACGAGATTGACCGGCGACAAATCCCCCCTCCACGACGAGTTCTAAGCTTAAGAGGCTGTTTCGAACCGGGGAGAAATCATGGACGCACAGTCTTACGCCGACAAGGCCGCGGCGATCGCCGCGCAACTGTATTGCCTCAAGGCGCCGATGACGGTCGACAGCCTGGCATTGCCGGAGCCGGCCTCGGGCGCGCCGGTATACCGCTTCACGGTGGTCGACGCGCCGGACGCGAACGGCAGGGCCTACACCGTCATGCTCGACCAGCGCGGCGAGGTGCTGGAACCCACGCCGCAGCTGCGGCGCCTGTTCGAGCGCGTCCGCGCCGTGCTGCACACGGGCGACGCCGTCGCGCTGGCGCCGGTCGTGATCCAGCCTTCCAGCAATGTGCTGACGCTCAATCCCGGCCAGGTCGTCGATGAAACCATCACCGTCACCATCCCGAAAAGCGGCGGCGCGGTCAAGGCCGACGTGTATTTCCTGGCCGATACCACGGCGTCGATGGGCGGGATTTTGGCCGCCGTCCAGGCCGGCAGCGCCAACGTGCTGGCCGCCCTCAACGGGCTCGGCCTGGATCTGGTGTATGGCGTCGGCAACTACAAGGATTTCGCCTCCGGCGACCCGTACGGCTTCCAGCACCAGCTCGCCCCGACCAACGCCGCGGCGCCGGTGACGGCGGCGATCAACGCCTGGTCGGCCAGCGGCGGCGGCGACGGCCCCGAGTGCGCGCTGTTCGCGCTCGACAGCCTGGCCGAGGCGCCGGGCGGCGGCATCGGCTGGCGCGCCGGTAGCAAGCGCATCGTCGTCTGGTTCGGCGACGTGCCCAGCCACGACCCGATTTGCAGCGGGGTTTCCGGCGCGGCGACCGTCACCGAGGCCAGCGCCACCGCCAAGCTGGTGGCCGAGGGCATCGCCGTGCTGGCCATTTCCACCGCCAACCCGGGCCTGGACGGCGACCCCGCCGCCGGCGCCACCGATTACGTGGCGCAGTGCGGCCCGCCCGGCGGCACCCCCGGCCAAGCCACCCGCATCACCAACGCCACCGGCGGCGCGCTGGCCGTCGGCATCAACGCCGGCAGCATCGTCAACACCATCATCAAGCTGGTCACGGCGGCGGTCGGCACGATCCAGAACGTCAACCTGGTGCCGTCGGCTGGCGTGGCGCCGTTCGTCACTTCGATCACCCCGGCCGGCGGCTACGGTCCGCTGACCGGCGACGGGGAGCACGTGCTGACCTTCCGCGTGCGCTTCACCGGCATCGCCTGCAGCGCCGAGGAACAGCTGGTCAACGGTAGCCTCGACGTGGTGGCCGACACCAAGGTAATCGCCAGCAAGACGGTGCAGATCACCGTGCCGGCCTGCGCCATCGTCTATTCGGTCAAGTTCATCTGCGGCGTGCAGGCGCAGTGCGGCTGCGACTGCGCGCCGGTGCAGCCGGGCGTGTACGCCACCGAAATCAACATCCACAACTATTCGCTCAAGCCGGTGGAGTTGCTCAAGCGCTTAGTGCCGCTGGTGCTGGCCGGCGCGGCCGCCGGGCGCGAGCCGCGCGTGGCAGCGCCGCGCGCCGAGGAACGCATGCGGCTGCCGGCGCAGGCCGCCACGATGGACGATTGCTGCCACATCATGGAGCTGCTGCTGGGAGCGGCGCCGTCGGCCGCCCCGCCGCTGACCATCGGTTTCCTGGAGATTACCGCCAGCGCCCCGGTCGCCATCACGGCGGTCTACACCAGCAGCGGCGCGCACCCCGGCGCCGGGGTGTCGATTCACGTCGAGCAGATCGAGGCGCGGCGCTAGGCGGCCGTCGCCGCCGCCGCCCACCAGTGAGCAGTTACGCAGTCATCGAGGAGGAAGCGCCATGTCGCACATCACCGGAACCATTCAAGTGCTGGGCGCCCCGCTCGTGGTCGGGCCGGGGCTGACGGTGTTCAATCCGCCGGCCTCGCCGGCGCCCGGCGGCACCAAGCTGCTGCTGCTGCATTTCCAAAACCTCGACTTCGAGCCGGGCGACCAGTTGCAGGTCAACCTGGGCTACGACGTCGACACCTTCACGGCCGCCGACGGTCCCGCGTTCTGGACCCGGCCGGTGAACGTCTACGCCTTTCCGGCCGGGGTGCAAATCACCTATATCCCGGCCGGGGCGCCGACCGGCAGCGTGCAGCTGGACCAGTACGGCCGCGGCGAACGCCACGCCGGCGAGCCCGGCCATCCAAGCTTTTCCAATTCCGACCCGTTCTACCAGGGAGCGGCGTTCGAGGAGCCGACCTACGATCCGTTCTGGTATTGCAGCGAGCCGCCGAACTGGGAAAACGCCGCCTGCGCCATCCCGGCGGCGGACGTGCGCGCGCGCGTCGCCCGCAGCGCCGGCATGATCCTGTCGGTGCACGGCGCGCACCTGTCGACCTGCTCGGTGACCTTGGTCGACGCCGACAAGATCATCACCGCCGGCCATTGCCACACGCCGGCCGAGGCGCTCAGCAGCTCGGTGACGTTCGACTACCGCAGCGAATGCGACGGCAGCCGCCCGGCCGGCTACAACCCGCAGTTCTACAAGGTCAAGGCGGTGCTGGCGCACCACTACGACGGCGTCGGCGACTTCAGCCTGCTGCAACTGGCCGAGGCGCCGCCGGGCGTGCCGGCGCTGCAGATGCGCCACGACCTGCCGGTGCCGGGCGAGCAGGTGTTCGGCGTGCACCAGCCCAACGGCGCCGTCAAGAAACTCTCGCTGCCGCACGCGCAGGGCTTTGCCGCCGTGCTCGGCAGCGCGGCCGGCTCGATCACGGTGCCGACCAGCTTTGACGTCTCCGGCGGCAGTTCCGGCTCGGGCCTGTTCGACCTCGCCGGCCGCATCGCCGGGGTGCTGTCGAACGGCGCCCCGTGCCATGGCGGCCACCTCAGCTATTTTCCCACCGCCACCATCCTGCAGGCGATCGCCCCGGCGCCGCCGCCGCCGGTTACGCGCGACGTCATGCTGGTGTTCGACCGCTCGGGCAGCATGGCGCTCGACGATGGCGAAGGGCGCGCCAAGATCGAGGCCGCGCGCGACGCGCTGTCGCTGTTCGTGCAATTAATCAAGAGCGACGCCGGCAACCGCCTCGGCCTGGTCTCGTTCAGCAGCGCGGCCAGCGCCCCGCTCGACCTGGCGCTGAGCGCGGTGACGGACGCGGTGAAGAACGCGCTGGTCGGGCCACCGCCCTACATCGGCGGCAAGCTGCCGTCGCTGACGCCGGGCGGCAACACCTCGATCGGCGCCGGCCTGGAGGCGGCGCGCGCGCAGCTGGCGGCCGCGCCCGGCGCCAATCCGCGGACGATCCTGCTGATGACGGACGGCTTGCAAAACACGCCGCCGTCGATCGCCGACGTCGACGCCGGTCTGGCCGGCATCACCGTGCACGCGATCGGTTTCGGCGCCGAATCCAGCCTGGACGGCGCCCTGCTCAGCGCACTGGCCGAGGCGCACGGCGGCCTGTACACGCGGGCCGGCGGCGGCCTGGCGCTGGAAAAATTCTACTCCGCCGCCTTCGGCAACATTTTTGAAACGGGCATCCTGATGGACCCGGAATTCGACCTGCCCCCCGAGCAAGACGCCGGCGCGCCGGTACCGTTCCGCGTCTGCGGCGAGGACGCCATCACCGCCGTGGCCGGTTGGGACAGCAACGCCGCCACGCTGCTGCTGGAAGTGACCACGCCCGGCGGCGCGGTGCTGACGCTGTCGACGCCCGGCGTGCAGGGCGACAGCGGCCGCACCTGGGCCTTCCTGCGCATCGCGTTGCCGATCGGCGGCGAGCGCGACGGGCTGTGGCACGTCAACGTGGCGCGCCCGCGCGACATCCCGATCCCGGTGGCGGCGGCGGAGGCGGGTCCGGCGCTGCGCTACTTCGTCAACGTCATTCCCAGCGGCGGGCCGCGCATCAGCCGCATGCCCGAGCGGGCGCGGCGCTACACCGGCGACGACATCAACCCCATCGTGCTGGTGCGCTACGACGACGGCGGCTGGCCGGAGAATATGCAGGCCAGCATGACCGTCACGCGCCCCGACACCGGCGTCGGCAACGTGCTCAGCCAGTCCGGGCTGGGCGCGCCCGGCGGCGCCGGCGGCGACCTGGTCCCGGCGCGCCAGGCGACCCTGCAGGCGCTGGAAAAAAACACCGGCCAAGCGGTGGTGCGCTACGTCAAAACCGAGCTGACGCTGGCCGCCGACTCGCTCAACACCAACGGCGCCTTCGAGGAAACCGCCACCTTCGGCCGGCGCCTGGCGGACTTCCTTACGCTCGAAGGCAACTACACCTTCTACGCCAGGGCCACCTACGGCGACGACTGCAGCGGCATGCGCGAGTTGACCTGGTCGGTGCACGTCGACGTCGGCATCGACGGCGGCACCACCGACGCCAGCGTCACCGACCTGCCGCCGCGTCCGGACGGCGGCGCCTGCTACCGGATGCGCTTCACGCCGCGCGACAAATACCGCAACCTGCTGGGGCCGGGACGCGCCGACGGCTTCACCGTGCAGGGCCAGCCGGGCAGCACACCGTCGGGGCCGGTCGCCGACCTCGGCGACGGCAGTTACGAGGTCGACGTCTGCACCGAGCCGGGCTCCCTGCAAGCGCCGCAGATCGGCCTGGCGCAGCCGGGCCGGCCGGCCGCCGTGGTCACGCCGCTCAACTTTAAGCTGTACGCCTACAGCGTGAAATTCCTGTGCGGCGAGCAACAGGAAAGCTGCTGCGAGTGCGCGCCGGTGCGGCCCGGGCGCTACTCGACCGAAATCAATATCCACAACTGGCACGGCAAGCCGGCGCCGCTGCTCAAGCGCGTCATTCCGCTGGTGCTGGCCGGCGCGGTGCTGGGGCGCGAGCCGCGCTTCCAGGCGCCCGTTACGCTGGAGGCGCTGCTGCTGCCGGCGCACAACGCGACGATGGACGACTGCTGCCGCCTGGCCACGCTGCTGCTGGGCGCGGCGCCGGCCGGCCCGCTGCCGCTGACGGTGGGGATACTGGAAATTATCAGCACCGTGGAGCTGAGCGTGACGGCGGTCTACACCGCCGGCGACGGCCACCACGCGCCGTCGATCGACGTGCAGCAGATTACGCCCAGGCCGCTCACGCTGACAGTCCCGGGGCCGTAAGCGACGGGCGAATTGGCATAGGGGCGGCCAGTGAAACTAGCCGACCCCTGCCACACCACCCGGCATGCGGGTCCGCACCGGGCGGTTCGAGTAGTTGAGGTTATG
>NZ_JBJXIB010000080.1:0-27794 GCF_046115965.1 Janthinobacterium sp. CG_23.3
GCGGGGCGGTTTTGGTGGCATGCACGCATGATGCGTTATCCACGATTCGTTTACAACAACTTTCTACGCTGTACGCTCAGGCTGAATAGTCACTGAAATTGAACGATATGTCGCTCTGGCCGGTCGATAAAAACTTCACTGCCCTCATGCAAGCACAAGACTGGCAGCAACTGGTCCGCGCGTCGCAGGACGCGCTAGCGCCACTGGCCGTCGACAGTTTTCTCAAGATAATGAAAATTGCCGACGGCGCCGGCCGAACCCATTTGCACGTCGTCAGCTCACTGCCCTCGTCGGTGGCCGATCTGTTCCTGGGCGCCGACGAAAACGGCAGCGATCCGGTGATGCGGCACGTGGCCAGAACCGGCATCCCGCTGGCCTGGGATATAGACCAGCTTTGCCGCGAGGGGCCGACACAGATCTATCAAGGTTTGAAGGCGTCCGGGATTAGAACCGGACTCAGCATTGCCGGACGCAGCGAACATAATTTCAGCCGCATCGACTTCTACTCCATGGGAAACGCCAGTTTTTCCGGACAGCAGCAGCGCAACCACCTGCTGCTGTTCAGTTGCTACCTGAACGAGGCGGCGCGCACGCTATGGCGGCAGCAAAGCCCGAAGGTCGACACCCCTGTTCTGACCTCGCGCGAACGGCAGTGCCTGCGCTGGAGCGCAAGCGGGAAAACCAGCAATGAAATCGGCTCGATCCTGGGCATTTCGCAAAACACCGTTTACTACCATCTGAAGAAGGCCGCGTCCAAGTTCCAGGTCTATGGAACCCGGCATGCCATCAGCCGCGCGATTGAGATGGGGCTGATCTGAGCGGTAGCGGACTCAATCCACCCACCTTCCAGATCGCGCCCGTCACGGCTCTGGCTGCACCGCTGGCCCACTCGCCCAGCGCGATCACGCGGGCCTCCAATCGGGCAGGTCAGCAGTCTGGCCCGCCAGTGCGTGAGTGCAATCGCCGAGGAACTGAATGCGACCGTCAGTAACGAAGCTGTGCCAAACGTCGAGCGGGTCGCCCTCCTCCCAAATGAAAGTCGGGTCGACCGCCCGGCCGGTTTGGACGAGCACCGACGCCGAGAACGTTGGGCGGTCGCCGGAGCCGTTGAAACTCCAGATCGGCCAGCGGCGCGCCGCTGGCCGCCGGCCGCCGGCGTAGTATGGATGCCGTGGGCTCCGTTGCACCCGGGACATTTGAACATGACCAGGCCATCGGCGCCAAGGCGCAGCTTGCTACCCAGCGCGCTCACGCCAGCAGCCGCTGCGCCACAGTGAACAGCGGCAGGCGCTCGGCCAGGCCGTTCGTGCCGCCGTTGACGCGCCGCGTCACGCGCACCTGGTCGCCGGCGTCGGCCAGTTCGTTCACGCCGTGCGCGCGACATCACCAGCGCGCACGGCGGCAGCATCGCCCTCGACAGCGCGACGATCGCCACGCAGACCCAGCCGGGCGCCGCGCCCAGCCACAGCAGCACGGCAGCCACAGTGAAAAGCACCGCCTCGCTGCCTAGGTACATCGCCAGCGGCGCGGCGCGGCCGGTTTTTTGCAGCGCCTCGCCGGCCGGCAGGCGCACGCCGGCCTGCTGGGCGCAGAGCTGCGGCAAAGAGCCTGGCGACGCGCCGACCATCAACCTCTATTCGTTCAAAGCCTAACTCGCCCCGAGACAAGGCCAGCGGCTTGATTTTTGGCGCCGATTAGGCCGGCACCAGTTCTATCCTGATCGTTTTGCCCAAGGCGGCGGCCGCGCCGGCCAGCGTTGTCAGTGTCAGGCTGGTGTCGTTTTCATCCAGCAGGCGATTCAGCGAGGCCCGGCTCGTGTGCATCAATTCCGCGAGACTGGTCTTGGTCAGTTTCTGCTCCTTCATTTCTTGCGCGATCTGCCAGGCGATGACGCGCTTGACCGCTACGGCCGTGGCCTCTTCAAGCATCGATTCCCCGGCTAGGAAGTCATCGAAATTGCTGCCAATGTTTTGCTTTTTCATCATTCTCTCCGCGATTACTTCATTCGGTCCAAGGCCGTCCTCAAGTCCGCTGCGGGTGTGCGCTGCGACTTCTTAATAAACCCATGCAGCAGGACCATCGTGCCGTCCTCCACCGTAAACAGAACGCGCGCGATCCGGCCCGGCAAGCCGATCCGCACCTCCCACAGGCCGGTGCCCATCTTGCGCACCAGCGGCATGCCAAGTGGCCAGCCGTACTGCACCGTCTTAATATCCTCACCGATGATCTTGCGCTCCGGCGAAGGCAGGGACTTCAACCAGTCGCGCACCGGCTCTACACCGGCCCCGGATAGGTAGAAGTTGACTTGCAGGGTAGGTCTGGTCATATATGAATGTATCAAATTTGGTACGAAATATCAAGCGCTATTTGGAGGGCGCTCTTACTTGTGAGGCGAAATGGTGGTCTGTGCCCGGGCTGCGGCAGGTGGCGCCGGGCGCTGATTCGACGCGAAGCGCCGCCCATGAAGGCCACGAATTCGCGCGAGGTGACCAGCCTAGCCACTGCCTTAGCACACGCCGTCGGCTTGGATGAAGGGCACGAAGATGCGGCGCTGGTCGGCGATGCCGGCGGCGTTGACCAGCTCGGCCAGGCAGGCGCCGCAGTCGGCGCCGCCGCGCGCCGCCAGTTGCTTGCTTGGCCAGGCCGTGCAGGCGGCTGTCGTCGAAGCCAAGGCCGAGCCGGGCCGAGCGCGTAGACGGCGTCGACCAAGGCCTGGTGCTGGATCGGCTTTTGCAGCAGTTGCGCCGCGCCCAGCGCGCAGGCCTTGAGCTCCTCGACGATCAGCGAGACGATCAGCACCGGCGTCGGCCCCAGGCGCGGGTTGGCCTGAGCTGCTCGAGCACGTCTCAGCCGCTGGCGCCCGGCAGCACCAGGTCCAGCACCGCCAGGCCGACGCCATGCCCGGCCTGCGCCCGCGTGGCGCAGGCCAGGGTCGGCAGCGCCGCCTCGGCGAAGCCTCCTCCAGGTCGGCGCGCACCGTCAGACTGTCGTCGACGATGAGGATAGTCGGCGTCCTGCACCAGCGCGACCAGCGCCGGGCCGATGTAGGACAGCGGCAGCGGCAGCGGCAGCGCCAGCACCTGCGCCTCGGCCTCCTCAATCAGCACGTCGAGCGCGGCCAGCGACAGCGGCACGCGCCGCACGTCAGCACCTGCCAGCGCGGCGCCGGTCCACAGCACCGGGTGCAGCTGGAACAGCGTACGGCGCAGACTGGGCGCGGCGAAGTCGATGTGCAGACGCGTCACGTGCGCACCCGCAAGCGGCCAGCGCGACGGCGGCCGGGCACGCCGCGGTGCCGCGTCGCACACTTGCAGCAGCGTCGGCGGGGCCAGATTCAACAGCAGCGCCTCGCGCGCCAGCGTCTGGCCCAGCCAGTAGTACTCGGCGCCGTCGAGGCCGCCGATGGTCAGCAGTTGCCGGTGCAGCAGGCCGAACCAGGCGCCCGGCGCCAGCGCGCCCTGCCGGCGGTTCCAGGCGGCGATAAAGTGCGGCACCACGGCGATAATGGTCAGGCCGTGCGCGCCGGCCACGCCTTCCAGCCGGGCCAGCAGCGGCCCTGGTGCGGCGGCGTAAAACGGCGCGCCCGGCCGCCAGTCGGCGCCCACGCGCCGGCCGTCCAGCGGCTCGCCGTACAGCGCCTGGAAGCGCATCGCGGCGGCGGAGCCACCTGCCACAGGCGGGTCAGCTCGTCGTCGAGCACCACGCTGGCCGGCCAGCCGGCCAGCAGTTGTTCCAGCGCCGCGCCGATGGCGTCGAGGACGCCGGCGGCCGGCGCGCACGCGCACTCGGCCAGCACGGCGCCGTTAACCGCGGCGGCGTGGTGGATCACGCCGTCGACGCGGTATTTGACGGCCAGACCGCCGGCAGCGCTCTCCAAGTGGATTCGGAGCCGTTCCATTTGACGCTGGCGGTGGCCGGCGCGGCCAGCAGCGCGGCCAGACCCTCGTCGGTGATCGGGTAGCGGCCGACGTCGAGCCGGTAGGTGTCGAGCGACTTCTCTAGCGACTCGATCTGCGCCTTGGCCACGGTGACCTCGGACTTGCCCAACTGGGCGAGGTACTTCGGCCCGACATAGGCCGCCAGCAGGCCGATGATGACGATCACGACAAGCAACTCCAGCAGCGTGAAGCCACCCGCGCCGCTGCTGGCCACGCCGCTGCGGGTGCTCGGCAACACCGTTCGCCCGAGCCGCGGCAAGAGCGTCGACAAGGAGGTGCTGGGCGTAGGCGACGCCAGCCGGCCGGGCCAGGAATTCACCCTCGCCAAATCGCCGCTGACCTACCTGGCGTCCGGCCCCGGCTACCGCAGCACCCTGCGCGTCTACGTCAACGGCGTGGAATGGCGGGAGATGGCCAGCTTCTACGGTTCTGGTCCGAGGAATGATCTCATCCGGATATCCTTTCCGAATTGGTGCGAACATTGCAGCGCCAAATAAAAAAACAGCACCGATATTATAGACTCTATAATATACAGTGCTGTTCGTTTATACGGCTTTCGCCGTAAGTCATTGATTCTATTGGTCGGGACGGAGTGATTCGAACACTCGACCCCTTGCACCCCATGCAAGTACGCTACCAGGCTGCGCTACGCCCCGACGAGACGCGAATTATAGCAGAGCCTTTTAGGTTTTTGCCATGCTTGCAACGCTCCGACGCACAAAATGTCGATTCGCTCAAAATTGCCAATCGCTACCACCCGACGCGATGCCAACCCAGCCGCGCGCTTCGCGGTAACATTGCGGCCTACCAGCATCGAAAGCCAGCCATGCCCGAACCCGCCAAGCAGCAACAGCAACTCCAGCGCGCCGCCGACCTGATCGCCTAGGCCGATGCGCTGGTCGTCGCGGCCGGCGCCGGCATCGGCGTCGATTCCGGCCTGCCGGACTTTCGCGGCGACGCCGGTTTCTGGCAAGCCTACCCTGCCCTCGCTCGCGCCCGCATGGAGTTCGCGTGCATTGCCTCGCCGCAGGCGTTTCACGCCACGCCAGCGCTGGCGTGGGGGGGGTTACGGCCGTCGCCTGGACTTGTATCGCGCCACGGTGCCGCACGCGGGTTTCAGCTTGCTCAAGCATTGGGGCGAGCGGATGGCGCACGGTTACGGTATTTTCACCAGCAATGTCGATGGCCAGCTCCAGAAGGCCGGCGTCGATCCGCCGCGCATCGACGATGCCATGGCTCCATCCATCATTTGCAATGCCCGGGCCGTGCGGCGAGGCTATCTGGCCGGCCGACGGCTTCGTGCCGGATGTCGATGCGGACGAATGCCGGCTGCACAATGCGGCGCCGACCGGATGTGGCGGGGCGCTCGATGTCGGCTTGGCGATGGGGGCGGTGGCGGCGTTGCAGGCGATCGGGGCGATGTTGCAGGGGGACCGGGGGTTTGGCGGCGGCGCAGTAAAACCAAATGCCTGATGCCGCTTCCGTAGGTCGGATGCGGGGGCCGCCGAGGCGAATGCGTCATCCGACGCCGAGCCGCTGCCGACGTCAGTCGGGTTACGCCGTGCCAGATAACCCGACCTAAAGCAGTAACTTAGCGGCAGCAGGGTCTTTTAGCTGAACAGCAGCGGCGCCAGCGCCAGCCGGAAGGCGGCGATAACGCTGGTCTGGTCCATGTCCGGATGGTGCAGCGCGCGCAACGATATGCCTTGGTACAGGCCGATCAGCGCTTCCAGGCGGCCGGCCACGGTGGCGTCGTCCGCCGCCAGCCCGCGTTGCAGCCGCGCGCGCTGCATGATGCTGTGCAGTTCCCCGCGCAGGCGCGTGTCGGCGTCGCGCAGCGCGGTGGCGATGGTCGGGTTGCGCGACGCTTCGGAGAAAATTTCCAGCTGCAGCCCCCACATCTCCGGGTCAAGGTTTTCTTTGACTTGGTGCTCGGCGTTGTCGAGCATCGTTTGCAAGGGGTCTTCCTTTTGGCGCAGGTCGAGCAGGATGGCCGCCACCCGTTCGAGGTTTTTCTCGACGAAGGCGGTGATGATGGCGTCTTTGCTGGCGAAGTAGTTGTAGATGTGGCCGGCGCTCATGCCGGCCGCCTTGGATATTTCCGCCATGCTGGCGCCGTGGAAGCCGCTGCGGCGGAAGCAGCCGGCGGCCGCGTCGAGCACCTGGTTGCGCCGGTTGAGCGTGCGCTCTTGGTCGGCGCGCTGTTTTGCTGTGATTGTCATGTACTTTTCCGTTGTGCCGGCGACGCGCGGGACGGCCCGCGTCGGCGCCGGTCACTTTACCCGATACGGCCGGCGATGGCCACCGAGGACGGCTTCGAATGGTGTTTTTACAACTGGCGGGGCAAAGCCGTCGTCGACGCCAGTCGGGTTACGCCCTTGCGGGCTAACCCGACCGACGAAAATCTCAGCCCCAGTCTACTCCAGCAGCAGGGCCGTGAACGCCAGGCGGAAGCCGGCGACCACCGCGGCCTGGTCCATGCCGGGGTTGTGCAGCGCACGCAAGTGCAGCCCCTGGTGCATGGCGACGATGGTTTCGATGCGCCCGTCGAGCAGGCTGTCGTCGGCCGCCAGCCCGCGTTGCAGCCGCGCCGCCTTGAGGATGGCGCGAAAGCGCAGCCGCGTGCGGCGGTCCGCGTCCTGCAGCAAGGCGGCGATTTTCGGGTTGCGCGCCGATTCGGCGAAGATCTCCAGCGGCAGCGCCCACAGCGCCGGGTCCAGGCTGTCGCGCACGCTCTCGCCTACGTTGTCGAGCATTTTCCGCAACGGGTCGCCGTGCTGTTCCAGGTCGAACATGTGCGCCGCCACGCGCTCCATGTTTTGCTGCACGAACGCGGCGATGATGGCGTCCTTGTTGTCGAAGTAGTTGTAGATGTGGCCGGCGCTCATGCCGGCCGCCTTCGATATTTCGGCCATGCTGGCGCCGTGGAAGCCGCTGCGCCCGAAGCAGCACGCCGCCGCGTCCAGCACCTGCTGGCGCCGGTGCAGCGCGCGCTCCTGGTCCGGGTGGCGCTTCTCGCCCGCGCTCATTGGGTCCGGTCGACGCCCCGCGCGCCGGCCGTCGCCGGCGCCGCGCCCTCCGGCTGCCAGCCGCCGCCCATCACCTTGTACAGCGTCACCAGGTTGCTCTGCTTGAGCAGGCGCGCGCTGATCAGGCTTTGCTGCGCCGCGTACAGCGCGCGCTGCGACACCAGCGCGTTCAGGTAGGATTCGACGCCCTGGCGGTAGCGGGCCTCGTGGATGCGGTAGCTTTTCGCCGAGGCCTCGGCCAGCGCCTCCTGCGACGCCAGCCGCTCGCCCAGCGTGCCGCGCTGCGCCAGCGCGTCCGCCACTTCGCGGAACGCGGTCTGGATCGCCTTGTCGTAGCGCGCCACCGAAATGTCGCGCTCGACCTTGGCGATGTCGAGGTTGGCGCGGTTGACGCCGCCGTCGAAGATCGGCAGGCTCATTTGCGGCAGGAAGCTCCACGCCCCGCTGCCGGCCTTGAACAAACCGGACAGCTTGCCGCTGGCCGAACCGGCCGAACCGGTCAGCGAGATGCGCGGGAAGAAGGCGGCGCGCGCCGCGCCGATGTCGGCGTTGGCGGCGCGCAGCGTGCGCTCGGTTTCGAGCACGTCGGGGCGGCGTTGCAGCAGCTCCGACGGCAGCCCGGCCGGCAGCTCGGTGAGCGCGCCGACGGCGTCCAGCGGGCCTTGCGGCAGCAGCGCGGCCGGCAGCGCCGCGCCGGCCACCAGCGTCAGCGCGTTCTGGTCCAACGCCACCTGGCTGGTGTACAGCGCGACGTCGGAACGGGCCGCCTCGACGCTGGTCTGCGACTCGTACATGTCCAGCCCGGAGGTGGCGCCGGCCTTGAAGCGGCGCTGGCTCAGGTCGTAGGACAGTTGCTGGCTTTTCAGCGTTTCCTGCGCCAGGCGCAGGCGCTCCTGGTCCGCCGCCAGCGTCAGGTAGTGGCCGGCCACTTCGGCCACCAGGCTGATTTGCGCGGCGCGGCGCGCCTCTTCGGTGCCCAGGTATTGCTGCAGCGCCGAGTCGGACAGGCTGCGCACGCGGCCGAAGAAGTCCAGCTCGTAGGCGGCCACGCCCAGGTTGGCGCTGTACTGGTGCGCCACCTGCGCCTGGCCGCTGGCGCTCATGCCGGCCGGCGTGCGCTGGCCGCCGCCGCTGCCGTTGGCCGAGATCTTCGGCAGCAGCGCGGCGCGCTCGATGCCGTATTGGGCGCGCGCCTTTTCAATGTTCAGCGTGCTCACGCGCAGGTCGCGGTTGTTGGCCAGCGCCAGCTCGATGACCTGGCGCAGCCGGGCGTCGGCGAAGAACTCGCGCCAGGCGATGTCGGACGCCGGCCGGGCGTCGGCCGCCGCGGCCGCGTCGCCCTGGTAGGCCGGTCCGGCCGGCCAGGCGCCGGCCACCGCCGCGGCCGGGCGCTGATACACCGGCGCCAGGCTGCAACCGGCCAGCAGCGCCAGCGCGGCGAGGGTGAGGATGGATTTTTTCATGTTAATGCGCTTCCGAAATGACTGTTGCGGCCGGCGCCGGCGCGGCCTTCTTCTGTTTGAAGAAGCCGCGCACCAGCACGAAGAACACCGGTACGAAGAAGATGCCGAGGAAGGTGGCCGACAGCATGCCGCCCAACACCCCGACGCCGATGGCGTTCTGGCTGCCGGAGCCGGCGCCGCTGCTGGTCGCCAACGGCAGCACGCCCAGGCCGAAGGCGATCGAGGTCATCAGGATAGGGCGCAGGCGCAGGCGCACCGCTTGCAGCGTCGCCTCCTTCAGCTCGACACCCTTGTCCTGCAGTTCCTTGGCGAATTCGACGATCAGAATCGCGTTCTTCGCCGACAGGCCGACCACGGTCAGCAGCGCCACCTGGAAGTAGACGTCGTTCGACAGGCCGAAGGCCCAGCTGCCCAGCACCGTGCCGATGACGCCGAGCGGCACCACCAGCAGCACCGAGAACGGGATCGACCAGCTTTCATACAGCGCCGCCAGGCACAGGAACACGATCAGCAGCGAAATGGCGTACAACTGCGGCGTCTGCGAGCCGGAATCGCGCTCCTCGGCCGAGGTGCCGGTCCATTCAAAGCCGATGCCGGGCGGCAGTTGCGCGACCATTTTCTCGACTTCGGCCATCGCCGCGCCCGAGCTCTTGCCCGGCGCCGGCATGCCCAGCACCTCGACCGACGACAAGCCGTTGTAACGCTCCAGCCGCGGCGAGGCGTAGACCCACTCGCCGGAGGCGAAGGCCGAGAACGGCACCATGGCGCCGGCGTTGTTGCGCACGAACCATTTGCCCAGGTCTTCCGGCACCATGCGCGAGTCGGGCTGACCCTGCATGAACACCTTCTTGACGCGGCCGCGGTCGATGAAGTCGTTGACGTAACTACTGCCCCAGCCGACGCTGAGCACCTTGTTCACTTCGGCCAACGACAGGCCCAGCGCGCTGGCCTTCTGCTGGTCGATGGTGATCTTGTATTCCGGCGTGTCTTCCTGGCCGTTCGGACGCACGCCGACCAGCAGCGGGTTCTTCGACGCCATGCCCAGCAACTGGTTGCGCGCGCCCATCAGGGCGTCATGCCCGAGGCCGGCCTGGTCCTGCAATTGCAGGTCGAAGCCGCTGGCGTTGCCCAGCTCCAGCACGGCCGGCGGCGCGAAGGCGAACACCATCGCGTCCTTGATCTGCGAGAACGCGCCCATCGCCTTGCCGACCACGCCGGTCACGCGCAGCGCCGGGGTCTTGCGCTCGGACCAGTCCTTCAGGCGGACGAAGGCGATACCGGTGTTCTGGCCGTTGCCGCCGAAGCTGAAGCCGGCCACGGTGAAGATAGAGGCGACCGCGTCCTTCTGGTCGTTCATGAAATGCTGCTCGACTTTTTCAATCACCTTCAGCGTGCGCTCTTGCGTGGCGCCGGTCGGCAACTGGATCTGCGAGAACAGCACGCCCTGGTCCTCGGCCGGCAGGAACGAGGTCGGCAGGCGCAGGAAGACCACCGCCAGCGCCGCCAGCAGCAGCGCGTACATCAGCATCGAGCGGCCGCTGCGGCCGATCATATTGCCCACCCAGCCCTGGTACTTGGCGCTGCTGCGGTCGAAGCTGCGGTTGAACCAGCCGAAGAAGCCGGTGTTGCTAGCGTGGTGGCCCTTTTCAACCGGCTTCAGGAAGGTGGCGCACAGCGCCGGGGTGAACACCATCGCGACAACCACCGACAGCACCATCGCCGAGACGATGGTGATCGAGAACTGGCGGTAGATCACGCCGGTCGAACCGCTGAAGAAGGCCATCGGCACGAACACCGCCGACAGCACCATGGCGATGCCGACCAGCGCGCCGGTGATCTGGCTCATCGATTTGCGCGTCGCCTCGACGGGCGACAGGCCCTCCTCGCTCATGACGCGCTCGACGTTTTCAACGACGACGATGGCGTCGTCGACCAGCAGGCCGATCGCCAGCACCATCGCGAACATCGTCAGCGTGTTGATCGAATAGCCGAACGCCGACAGGATGCCGAAGGTACCCAGCAACACCACCGGCACGGCCAGCGTGGGAATCAGCGTGGCGCGGAAGTTTTGCAGGAACAGGTACATCACCAGGAACACCAGCACGATCGCCTCGGCCAGGGTTTTGACCACTTCCTCGATCGACAGTTTGACGAACGGCGTGGTGTCGAAGGCGATTTGCGCCTTCATGCCCGCAGGGAACTGCTTGCCCAACAGCTCAACCTTTTTCTTGACCAGGTCGGCCGTCTCCAGCGCGTTGGCGCCCGAGGCCAGCTTGATGGCGATACCGGTGGCCGGCTTGCCGTTGAAGCGCGCCACCGTCTTGTAGTTCTCGCTGCCCAGCTCCATGCGGGCGACGTCGCGCAGGTTCACCATGGCGCCGTTGGCGCTGGTTTTCAGCAGGATGGCGCCGAACTGCTCGGCCGTTTGCAGCCGGCTCTGGGCCGACACGGTGGCGTTCAACTGCTGCCCCGGCGCGGCCGGCGCGCCGCCCAGTTCGCCGGCGGAGACTTCGGTGTTTTGCGCCGTGATGGCGGCGCTGACGTCGGCCGGCGTCAGTTGGTAGCTTTGCAGCTTGGCCGGGTCGAGCCAGATGCGCATCGCGTACTGCGAGCCGAACAACGTGACCTCGCCGACGCCCTCGACGCGGCTGAGCGGATCGACGACGTTGGCGGCGACATAGTCGCCCAGGTCGACCTGCTTCATGCTGCCGTTCTCGGAGGTGAAGCCGAGCACCATCAGGAAATTTTTGGTGGCCTTCGAGACCACCAAACCCTGCTGCGTCACGGCGGCGGGCAGCAGCGGCGTGGCCAGCTGCAGCTTGTTTTGCACCTGCACCTGGGCGATGTCCGGGTTGGTGCCGCTCTTGAAGGTCAGCGTCAGGCTGATGCCGCCGGTCGAATCGCTGCTCGACGACATGTAGCTCAAACCGTCGATGCCCTTCATCTTCTGTTCGATGACCTGGGTCACCGCGTCCTCGACGGTTTTGGCGGAGGCGCCCGGATAACTGCCGCTGATCGAAATCGACGGCGGCGCGATGCTCGGGTACTGCGCGATCGGCAAGCCGAGGATCGCGATCACGCCCGCAAGCATGATCACAATCGCGACCACCCAGGCGAAAATCGGGCGGTCAATAAAGAAACGTGCCATTTTTTATTCTCCTGGATTAGTGGGCGCTTTTGGCGTTCGCGGCGGGCGCGGCGCCGGCCGCCGGCGCGCCGGCGACGGCCGGCGCCGGCTTGGCGGCGCTGGCCTGCGCGCCCGGCTTGACCTTTTGCACGCCCTCGACGATGACGCGGTCGCCGGCGGCCAGGCCGGAGGTGACCAGCCATTTGTCGCCCAGCGTGCGCGCGGTGGTCAAGATGCGCTGCTCGACCTTGCCGTCGGGGTTCAGCACCAGCGCGGTGGCCTGGCCCTTCGGGTTGCGCGTCACGCCCTGTTGCGGCACCACGATGGCGTGCTCGTTCAAGCCGCTATCGAGCAGCGCGCGCACGTACATGCCGGGCAGCAGGTCGCCTTTCGGGTTGGGGAACAGCGCGCGCAGCGTCACGTTGCCGGTGCCCGGGTCGACGCTGACGTCGGAGAACTGCAATTTGCCCGCTTCGGCGTAGGTGCTGCCGTCGGCCAGCAACAGGCTCACCTTGGCCTGGCCGGCGCCGGCCTTTTTCAGGCTGCCGCCGTCCAGCTCGCGCTTCAGGCGCAGCAAGTCGTTGCTGGACTGGGTCACGTCGACGTAGATCGGGTCGAGCTGCTGCACGGTGGTCAGCGCGGCGGCCTGGTTGGCCGTCACCAGCGCGCCCGGCGTGACGCTGGAGCGGCTGATGCGCCCGCTGATCGGCGCGAACACGCTGGTGTATTTCAGGTTGATGTTGGCCATCTCCAGCGCCGCCGCCGCCGACTCGACGTCGGCCTTGGCCTGCTCGTTGGCGGCCACCGCGTCCTCGTAGTCCTGGCGGCTGACGCCCTCGATCGCCACCAGCTCCTTATAGCGCGCCACTTTCGGGCCGCTGGTCAGCAGGTTGGCCTTGGCCTTGTTCAGCGCCGCCCTGGCCGAGTTGTACGCCGCCTGGTAACTGGCCGGGTCGATCTGGTACAGCGAGGCGCCGGCCTTGACGTCGGCGCCCTCGACGAACAGGCGCTTCTGGATCAGCCCGCCCACCTGCGGACGCACTTCGGCGACCTGGTAGGCGGCGGTGCGCCCGGGCAATTCGGTGGTCATCGACAAGGCCTGGCTAGTGACCGTGTAGACGCCCACCTCCGGCACCTTGGCCGGCGGCGCGGTGGCGGGCGCCTTGCCGCAGGCGGCCAGTATCAGGGCCGCGCACACGGCGGCGACGGCGGTGGCGAGCGCGCGTGGGCGCGGCGTCGGCAGGGGGAAGCGGGATTCCATCATGGATTTTCCTGTAAGAAAACTACGCAAATATCGTCTAATAAAGCTGAATTATATTGTCACACATTAAAAGAATGAACGATCATTCTAATCCAGTCAAGCACGGTTACAATTCCCCACGGGAAATATGGGCGCGCTCCGTGCCAGCATCATCGATAACCAGCGGCGCTACACCCTTCGTTTGGCTGCTCTTCACCGCCTGCAAGCGAACTCAACAACATGCCTGGCAGACAATTCTATTGAATTGTCACTTTTTTGCGCGTTGCGGTACTATTTGAACGGGCGCCGGAGCGCCTTGTTTCGTATCGTTTGGAGGGCCCTGATGGACCAACAAGACATCCACACCACCGCTTTGCTGTCGACCGGCGTGCCCGGCCTCGACGCCGTCCTCGCCGGCGGCTTGACCCCCGAGCGCCTGCATCTGGTCGAGGGCGAACCCGGCACCGGCAAGACCACGCTGGCGCTGCAGTTCCTCCAGGAAGGCGCGCGCCTGGACGAGCCTGTGCTCTACATCACGCTGGGCGAAAGCGCCGTCGAGCTGCGCGCCAGCGCCCGCTCGCACGGCTGGGACCTGGCCGGCGTGCCCATCGTCGAAATCATCCCCGACGAGGACATGCTCGACCCGGACCAGCAGTACACAATTTTCCAACCGTCCGAAATCGAACTCGGCTTGACCACCCAGCGCATCCTGGCGGCGATCGAACAGCACAAACCGACCCGGCTGGTGCTCGACTCGCTGTCCGAACTGCAGTTGCTGGCGGAGAGGCCGCTGCGCTACCGGCGCCAGGTGCTGGCGCTGAAGCAATACCTGTCGAGCCGCCGCTGCACCACGCTGCTCATCGACGACCGCGCCCCCGCCAGCGACGACATGCGGGTGCGCAGCGTGGCCGAGGGCGTCGTCGCGCTCGATCTGCTGGTGCAAGCCTACGGCGCCGAGCGGCGCCGCGTGCGCATCGTCAAATACCGCGGCGTGTCCTACCGCGGCGGCTACCACGACTACAAGATCACCACCGGCGGCCTGGTGGTGTTTCCGCGCCTGGTGGCGTCCGACACGCGCTGCGAGGGCCCGCGCGGGCGCCTCTCCAGCGGCTTGGCGGCGCTCGACGCGCTCACCGGCGGCGGCGTCGAGGAAGGTATGAGCACCCTCATTTCCGGCCCGCCCGGCACCGGCAAATCGACCCTGGCGGCGCAGTTCGTGCACGCCGCCACCGCGCGCGGCGAAGCGTGCGCGATGTTCTTGTTCGAGGAGTCGCGCAACAACCTGCTCAACCGCGCTAGCGACATCGGCATGGCGCTGCACGCGGCGATGGACGCGGGCCTGCTGACGATCCAGCAGGTCGACCCGGCCGAACTGGCGCCCGGCGAGTTCTCGCAGGCGGTGGTCGACGCCGCCGCGCGCGGCGTCCGCCTGGTCGTCATCGACAGCCTGAACGGCTACCTGAACGCGGTGCCCGACGAGCGCTACCTGCCCACCTATCTGCACGAGCTGCTGGCCTTCCTCGGCCAGCACGGCGTCGCCACGCTGCTCGTCGGCGTCCAGCAAAGCATCATCGGCACCACCATGACCACCTCGGCCGACGCCAGCTACGTGGCCGACAACGTCATCATGCTGCGCTATTTCGAGGTCGCGGGCGAGGTGCGGCAAGCCATCTCGGTGTTCAAGAAGCGCGGCAGCCCGCACCAGCGCACCATCCACCGCTTTGAAATCGGCGCCGGGGGCATTGAAATCGGCCCGCCGCTGCGCGGCTTCCACGGCATCCTGACCGGCGTGCCGACCGGCGAGGCCTGCCGCGAGTCCGCCCCGCCCACGGCGGCGGCCGTCAGCGCGCCGCGCTAGTCCATATGGAACAGCGCATCCTGATCTTCGCGCCGATCGGACGCGACGCCGCGCTGGCCGAGCAGGTGCTGGAGCTGGCGATGGTACGCACCGACATTTGCCACAGCGCCGAGCAGTTGGCCGAGCAACTGGAACTGGGCGCGGCCGGTGTGCTGACGGTCGAGGAGGCGTTGCCGGCCGGCGCCTGCGCCGCCCTCACCGGCTACCTCGCCGGCCAGCCGGCCTGGTCCGACCTGCCGGTGATCCTGCTGACGCAACGCCAGGGCGACCCGCAACTGGTGCGCCACGCCATCAACACGCTGGGCAACCTGACGCTGCTCGAGCGCCCGGTCGGCACGCTGACCCTGGTGACGTCGGCGCACGCGCTGCTGCGCGCCCGCGCCCGCCAATACATGGTACGCGAGGCCGAGCGCCGCAAGGACGAATTTCTCGCCAGCCTCGGGCACGAGCTGCGCAACCCCTTGGCGCCGATCAAGACCTCGGTGGCGCTGCTCGGCCACCTGTACCCGCAGGCGCCGGCCGTGGCCAAGGTCAGGGAGGTGATCGAGCGCCAGGTCACGCACCTGACCCGGCTGGTCGACGACCTGCTCGACGTCGCGCGCATCACCAGCGGCAAGACCGAACTGCGGCGCGAACACGTCCACCTGCGCGCCGTGGTCGAACACGTCAACGAGCTGTGCCTGCAAAGCGCGGCCAGCAAGCGCATCGGCGTCGACTTCGCGCTGCCGCCGCAGGACGTGGTGCTGCACGCCGACTACGCGCGGGTGGTGCAAATCCTCGCCAACATCGTCTCGAACGCGATCAAGTTCACGCCGCCCGACGGCAGCGTTGCGGTGCGCGCCTGGGTCGACGACGCGCAGCTAAGCATCAGCGTCACCGACACCGGCGTCGGCCTGGACGCCGACGCCATCCCGCGGATTTTTTCAATGTTCGAGCAGGGCAACACGGTGTCCGGGCAGATGGCCAGCGGCCTGGGCATCGGCCTGAGCCTGGCGCGCACCTTCGCCGAAATGCACGGCGGCAGCGTGCTGGCGCGCAGCGAAGGCGTCGGCAAGGGCAGCGAATTCCTCATCCGCCTGCCGGTGGTGGTGCTGTCGCGCCAGCCGGCCGAGGGCGGCGGCGCGCGCGTGGACGTGGCGCCGACGTCGGCCGCGCGCGCCGCGCAGGTGCTGGTGGTCGACGACAACTGCGACGCCGCCGACTCGCTGAAGGTGCTGTTCCAGATGGAGGGCTACGAGGCGGCGGCGGCCTACGACGGCTGCGCCGCGCTGGCCGCCGCCAAGGGCGGCACGCCGGACTTGATCGTGATGGACCTGGGCATGCCCGGCATGGACGGCTACGAAACGGCGCGGCAGATCCGCCAACTGCCCGGCGCGGCCGGCGTCCTGATGATCGCGCTAACCGGCTGGGGCCAGGGCGACGCGCGCAGCCGCACCATCGAGGCCGGTTTCGACTACCACCTGACCAAGCCGGTCGAGTTCAACGACATCATCGGCTTGGTCAAGGGGCGCCTCGACAAGTGAGGCGCAAACGGCATGCAATGCCTACTTCCAATGGCCGCGCAGCTTGCTCACCTGCTGCTGCAAATACTCCGGCGTGGCGTCGACCGGGGCCACCGGCTGGCCGACCGCCAGCGCCAGGCGCGAACGCCAGCCGCCGCGGAAGGTCCGCTCGAACACATTGGCCTTGTTGCGACTGAGCCAATGCCCCCACAAGCCGCGCAGCGCCATTGGAATCACCGGCACCGGCGAGCGTGCCAGGATCTTCGCAATACCGCCCTTGAACTCGTTCATCTCGCCGGTCGTCGTTAACTTCCCCTCGGGGAAAATGCACACCAGGTCGCCGTCGTGCAGCGCCTGGGCGATGTCGACGAAGGCCTTTTCCATCAACCACGGGTCGTCCTTGGCCGAGGCGATCGGGATCGCCTTGCCGGTGCGGAAAATCCAGCCCAGCAGTGGCAGCTTGAAGATGCGGTGGTCCATGACGAAGCGGATCGGCCGCGGGCTGGCCGCGACGATGACGATGGCGTCGACGAAGCTGACGTGGTTACACACCAGCACGGCGGCGCCCTCGGCCGGGATGCGCTCGGCGTCGACGCACTTGACGCGGTGGATGGTGTGGATCAGTAGCCAGGCCAGGAAGCGCATCAGGAATTCCGGCACCAGCGAGAAGATATACACCGCCACCAGCGCGTTCAAAACCGCCGTCAGCAGGAACAGCTGCGGAATCGTGAAGCCCTGCCCCAACAGCAAAATGGCCACGCCGGCCGCCGCCACCATGAACAGCGCGTTCATGATATTCATGCCGGCGATGGTGCGGGAGATGTGGGCGCGGTCGCAGCGGGTTTGGATCAGCGCGAACAGCGGCACGATGAAGAAGCCGCCGAAAACGCCGATCATGGCGATGTCGAACAGGATGCGCGGCACGCTGTGCTGGGCCAGCAGGGCCAGCACGCCGACCACCTCGGTGTTGCTGTAGCCGATGCTGGCGAAATACAGGTCGATGCCGAACAGCGACAGGCCGATCGAGCCGAACGGCACCAAGCCGATTTCAATCTTGTGCCCCGACAGGCGCTCGCACAACAGTGAACCGGTGCCGATACCCAGCGAGAACACCGTCAGCAGCAACACGAACACGCCGTGCTCGCCGTGCAGGTAATCCTTGGCGTAGACCGGGAACTGGGCCAGGATCAGGGCGCCGTAGAACCAGAACCAGGAATTGCCCAGCATGGCCAGGAAGACCACCCGGTTCTTGCGCGAAAAGCCGATGTTGCGGATCGATTCGCTAAGCGGGTTCCAGTTGATGTTCAGCCCGGGTTCGGCGGCCGGCGTCAGCGGCACGCGGTAGCTCGCCAGCAGGCCGACCACGGACACCACGATGGTCGCGCCGGCCACCAGCTCGACGCCCCACGGCTTGTACACCACCAGCACCGCGCCGAGGATTTCACCGAGCAGGATGCCGACGAAGGTGCCCATCTCGATCAGGCCATTACCGCCGATTAACTCCTCCGGCTTCAACTGCTGCGGCAGGTAGGCGTATTTCACCGGCCCGAACAGGGTCGAATGGACGCCCATGCCGACCACCGCGGCCACCAGCAACCACAAGGTGTGCGACATCCAGCCCAGCGCCGCCACCGCCATGATGGCCAGCTCCAGCCATTTGACGAAGCGCGCCAGGCCGGCCTTCTCGAACTTGTCGGCGATCTGCCCGGCGGTTGCCGAAAACACCACGTACGGCAGGATGAACAGGCCGGGGATCAGGTTGGTGATGGTGGAGGCGGGCAGCGTGGTCCAGCTCAGCGCGTCGTACGCCAGGATCACCATCAGCGCCGTCTTGAACAGATTGTCGTTGAAGGCGCCGAAGAACTGGGTCCAGAAAAACGGACCGAAGCGGCGCTCGGACAACAGGGCGAACTGGCTGGATTGACTCATGTGATCGGATGGGGAAGGGGAACAGATTGACAAAATACAGGACTACGCCGCCGCCGACAATATTAATTGCCATTCGATCCAGTCGTTCTCCCGGCCGGCTGCGCTGGAACAATCCCGGCCGGGCGCGGCGGGCTTCCGGCGCAACAAGAAAAATACGTTTAGGCGCTTCTACATTATCATTCGGATAATATTGCGGAAATCTGATGTGTCGGGTCGCTCTGGCAGGGTTCGCCGTTCAATCGTATTGCAAAAAAACGCAACATAGAAAGCGGGCGGCGCCATGGAATTGTTGGTCAGTATTGTTGTTGTTCTCGGCATTGTGTATTTCCTCCTGCCGTTCATTGCCCTGTCCCGTACCAGCGCGGCGCGCAAGCGCGTCGACGCGCTGTCGTCCGAGACCAGCAGCTTGAGGGCGGAACTGCAGTCCTTGCAGAAGCAAGTGGCGACGCTGCGCAAAGCGGCGGCGCAGAACGGCGCGCCGGCCGCACCCGCCGCGCCGGTAACGCAAGCGGCGCCGGTGCCGGCTGCCGCGACCGTTCCCGTGCCGCGTCCCGTACCCGTTCCCGCGGCGGCGCCCGAGCCGACACCGCCGACGCCGGCACCTGCGCCGGTGCAGGCGGCCGTCGCCGCCGCCATACCGGTAGATGCGAAGGCGTCAGCGCCGGCCAGTGCCGAAGTCCATCAAGCCGCCGCGCCCGCCGCCGACCTGCCCCTGGACGAGTTTTCGCCCGGCTGGAAGCAGGAAACGCCGGCCTGGGCCGCTAGCGCCGACGGTTTCGCCGCGAAAGCCAAGAATTGGCTGTTCACCGGCAACCTGGTGGCCAAGCTGGGCTTGCTGATCCTGTTCATCGGCGTCAGCTTCCTGCTGAAATACGTGGCCGCGCAAATCACCGTGCCAATCGAGCTGCGCCTGGCCGGCATCGCGCTGGCCGACATCGCCCTGCTCGGCTGGGCTTGGCGCATCCGCGAATCGCGTCCCGGCATCAGCCTGCCGGTGCAGGGCGCGGCCCTGGCCATCCTGATGATGGTCGTGTTCGGCGCCTTCCGCCTGTACCACCTGATTCCGGGCGGCATGGCCTTCGCCCTGCTGCTGGTGCTGACCGCCTTCACCTGCCTGCTGGCGGTGCTGCAAAACGCCGTCTGGCTGGCCACCTTCGGCATCGTCGGCGGCTTCGCCGTGCCCATCCTCACCTCCACCGGCGGCGGCAGCCACATCGGCCTGTTCAGCTACTACGCCGTGCTCAACGCCGGCGTGTTCGCCATCGCGCTGAAACGCTCGTGGCGCATGCTTAACCTGCTCGGCTTCGCCTTCACCTTCGTCGTCGGCACCGCCTGGGGCGTGTTGAAATACACGCCGGACAACTACCTGTCGGCGCAACTATTCCTGATCCTGTTCTTCCTGTTCTACGTCGGCATCGCGCTGGCCTACGCGGCGCGTCAGGCGCCCCGGCTCAAGCACTACGTCGACGCCACCCTGGTGTTCGGCACGCCGCTGCTGGCGATGGGCTTGCAGTACGGCCTGGTCAAGGCGATGCCGTTCGGCATGGCCTTCTCCGCGCTGGCGCTGGGCCTGTTCTACACCGGCCTGGCGGCGACGCTGTGGCGCCACGGCGGCAACTTCAAACTGCTGGCCGAATCCTTCCTGGCGCTCGGCGTCGCCTTCGGCACGCTGGCGCTGCCGCTGGCGCTCGACGGCCGCTGGACCTCGGCCGCGTGGGCGCTGGAAGGCGCCGGCATCGTCTGGGTCGGCCTGCGCCAGCGCCGCCGGCTGGCCTGGGCCTTCGGCCTGCTGGTCCAGGCCGGCGCGTGGATCTCCTTCCTCGGCGCCACCAGCGGCCTCGACGCCGCCGCCGCGCTGCGCGAGAACCTCTGGCTCGGCTTCCTGGTGCTGGCCGCCAGCGCCTTCTTCATGGCCGCCACGCTGCGCCGCGCGCCGGAGGAATCGGGCGGCAAGCGCCTGCGCGCGCTGTCGCTGTTCTTCCTCGCCGCCGCCGCGCTGTGGCTGCTGGCCGGCGCGTGGACCGAAGCGCTGCTGCGCACCAGCGGCGCCACCCAGCTTAACCTGATGAGCGGCAGCGCCGTGCTGGTCGCCGTCGCGCTCGGCCTCGTCGCCAAGCGCATGGAATGGGCGGCCGCCGCCAAATTCGCCATTGCGGTGCAGGTGATCGGCGCCGTCGCGCTACTCGCGCGCAGCGCCGACGACTGGATCGCCATCACCCCGAACCTGCTCGACGGCCCCTTCCCGAGCGCGCTGATGCTCGGCGCCGCCCTCTTCCTGAGCAGCTGGTTCAGCGAGCGCCAGGGCCGCGCCGACGCCGACCCGGCCTTGTCGGCGATGGCGACGTCGCTGCTGCCCGGCGCCGCCTTCTTCTGGTTCGCGCTGGTGCTGACCTCGCTGGCCAGTTGGTTCACCGCGCTCTACGCGGCGCCGGCCGGCGGCGGCTTCCCGCTGGAAGACTGGCAAGCGGCCTACGTCCTGCTGCTGGCCCTGTTCACGCCGCTGTTCGGCTGGCTGGCGCGGCGCTTGGCCTGGCCGACGCTGCGCTGGTTCACGGCGCCGGCGTGGCTGGCGTTGGCGCTGGCCAGCGTCAACATGCTGGGCGAGCTGTACGTGGGCGGGCACCTGCCGGGCCGGCTGGCCTGGCTGGCGCTGGCGGCCGTCTGGCTGGCCGGCGAATACCTGCTGCAACTGTGGCCGCGCGCCGGCTGGCACATCGCCACCCGGCCGCTGCAACTGCTGCACGCGGTGCGCACCGGCGCTCCCTGGCTGATGATCTGGCCGGTCGCCGGGCAGCACATCTCGGCCTGGTTGCTGGCCGGCGCCAGCGAGCAACAGCGCCTGCTGGACCTGGCCGGCTGGGAAGTCAGCGGTAGTTGGGCGCGCTACCTGCCGGCCTGGGCCATGATGCTGGCGGTGGCGCTGCTGGCGCGCCGCTGCCGCGCCGGCGGCTGGCCGCTGGCGCCGCTGGAAACGTGGTATCGGCGTTGCCTGATCCCGCTGGCGGCCCTGTGGTCCTGCCTGCTGGTGCTGGACTGGAACCTGAGCTACAACGGCGCAATGGCGCCGCTGCCCTACCTGCCGCTGCTCAACCCGCTCGACCTGAGCACCGGCTTCGCCATGCTGCTGGCCGTCACCGCCTACCGCCTGCTGCGCGCCGGCCAGCCTGCCCTGTCGCCGCTCTGGCAAGGCCGCGTGCCGGTAATCGCCGGCTGCCTCATCTACGCCTGGCTGAACCTGATGCTGCTGCGCAGCGTGTCGAACTACATGGACGTGCCATACCGCTTCGACGCCATGCTGGCCTCGCGCTTCGTGCAAGCGCTGCTGTCGCTGGCGTGGAGCGTCACCGCGCTGGTTCTAATGCGCCACGCCGCGCTGCGCCACGCGCGCAAGCAATGGGGCCTGGGCGCCGGCTTGCTCGCCCTGGTGGTGCTGAAACTGTTCCTGATCGACCTGTCCAACGTCGGCGGCATCGAACGCATCGTTTCCTTCGTCGGCGTCGGCGTGCTGATGCTCATCATCGGCTACCTGGCGCCGTACCCGGGCCAGCCGGCGGAAAATACACAATGAGCGCCGGACAGCCTGGGCGATTTTCCTCGGTCGGGTTCGCCGGAACGGCGTAACCCGACAACGTTGGCCTGGGACAGCGCGTCGCGCGTCGGCCAACATGGTCGGATTACGCTCGCCTCGGCGGCCCCCGCATCCGATCTACGACACACTAACCATAACGATACAGAAAGCGCGACCAAGGATGAACTTCATATTGACCTCGGTGCTGGCACTGGCGCTGGCCGGCCAGGCCGGTGCCGCGGCGCCATCCGACACGCCGGCCGACTATCCACACAGCCTGCCGCTGAGCGTCAGCGGCACAGGCGGCGTGGTCGCCTTCCGCCTGCCGCAGTCGGTCTACCTGCGCGCCGCCACGCCCGACCTGCGCGACCTGCGCCTGTTCGACAAGGACGGCAACAAGCTGGCGTTCGCGCTACAGCGCCCGCCCGCGCAGGCGCGCACCAGCCGCAGCGAGATGCCGGCCAGGATTTTCCCCGTCACCGGTGCGCGCGGCGACGCCCAAGGCGACGACGCGGGCGGACTCGACATCCGCACCGGCAGCGACGGCCGCCTGCTGTCGGTCACGCGCGCCGCGCGCGCCGGCGAGGCGCCCGGCAAAGCCGAATTGAGCAGCCTGGTGCTCGACATCGGCCAGACCGACGCCGCCGTCAACGCCCTGCGCTTTCGCCTGCCGGCCGGCACCGCCAGCTACCACGCCCAAGTCTGGCTGGAGGTCAGCGACGACCTCAAACGCTGGGAGCCGATCGGCGCGGCCGCGCTGGACTGGCTGGTCAACAGCGACACCCAGACGCTGGCCAACGACCGCATCGAATTTGAAGCGCGCCGCTTCCGCTACGCCCGCCTGAGCTGGCGCGAGGGCGCGCCGCTGCTGTTTGCCGGCATCAGCGCCGAATCGATCAGCCAGACCGACATCGCGCCGCACGCCGAGCGACTGGTATTGCAAGCGGCGCCGGGGAAAGTCGGCCAGGACTTGGTCTACCAGGGCGCCGTGGCGATTCCGGTGGAGAAAATCGGCCTGCAATTTAGCGAACCGAACGTGGTGCTGCCAAGCGTGCTGGGGCGCTACCACGAACTGCCCGGCCGCCAGCTCGGCCAGCCCAGCACGCTGAGTTTCGAGCCGCTGGTGCGCGCCACTTTTTACCAGATCACGCAGGCGGGGCGCACGCGCAGCTCGGGCGACATGGCGGTGGCGCCGCTGCACAACGCGCAATGGGTGCTGCGCCCGCTCAACGGCGCCGGCGGCAAGCCGGCGCTGCGGCTGGTATGGTCGCCGTCGAGCGTGGTGTTCCTGGCCAACGGCAAGCCGCCGTACACGCTGGCGTTCGGCCGCGCCGACGCCGCCGCCGCCGCCGTCGAACTGGAACAGGTCGCGCCCGGCTTCAGCCAGGGCGAACTGCAAACCCTGGAACAGGCGCAGGCGGGGCCGCTGGCCAGCCGCCAGCCGGATTCGGCGGCGCCGGCCGTGGCGGCCGGCGCCGCGCGCGCGGCCCAGTTGCGGCTGGCCGCGCTGTGGGCCGTGCTGCTGCTGGGCGTGGGCGTGCTGGGCTTTTTCGCCTGGCGCCTAATAAAACAAATGAACGACCAGGACAAAGCGCCGTGACGCCGAAATGCCAGAATGCCAGAATGCCAGAATGCGGTAGCGCAAAACAATACTACGGCATCCAATAAGCAGTACCGCGCCGTTTCCGATTGCCGGTTTCGGCGCCGTCGTCAATCATTACCTTGTAAGACCACAATAACGGAGAAAAAAATGAAACGCTTAGTGTCCATCTGCCTGCTTTGCGCCGCCGCGGCCAGCGCCCACGCCGGCAACTCGGAACTGTCGACCGCCTCTGAAAACGTCGGCATGGCGTCGGGCATCGTGCTGCTCGGCTCGATGTCCTTGCTGGCCGCCTCTGGTTATGTCGTCGTCGAGGGCGTGGAGGCGGTGGCCGACGGCAGCGTCGTCGTGCTGAAGGGCGCCGCCAACGCCGGCGCCGCCTCGATCAAGCTGACCGGCGAGGCCGCGCGCGGCCTGTCGCTGGCGGCCGGCACCGTGGTCAGCGTAGTGGCGGTCTCGACCGGCCACGCGCTGGTGCTGTCCGGCAAAATCATCGCCTACGTGCCGAACGAAATCGGCAAGTCGCTGCTGCACCACTCGACCGTTCCGGCGACCGGCATATGAGCGCCACGCGTCTGAACGCGCCGGTGCTGCTGCTGTGCCTGGCCGCCGGCCTGGCGGCGACGGCGCCGGCGCGGGCCGGCCGCTCCTGCGAGCCGCGCCCCGGCGACGCCACCAAGGTCGTCAAGGCGCTGGACCTGGCCTACAAGGCGCGCCAGGCGCTCGACGCCAGCGGCGCGCAGGTCGCGCTGATCGCCCGCGCCGGGCAGGACCTGAGCAAATACCATTTGACGTACTCGCACATCGGCCTCGCTTGGCGCGACCACCCGTCCGGGCGCTGGCTGGTGGTGCATGAACTGAACGGCTGCGGCAGCGCCGAGTCGGCGCTCTACAACGAGGGGCTGGGCAATTTCTTCCTCGACGACGTGTACGAGTACAAAAGCGTCATCCTGGTGCCGCACTGGGACGTGCAAGAGGCGCTGGCGGTCCAACTGGCGTCGAAAGCGCCGCGCCGCCTGCACGGTGCGCACTACAACATGCTGGCCTACCCGTACTCGACCAAGTACCAGAACTCCAACCAATGGGTGCTGGAAACGTACGCCGCCGCCAACGCCCCGCCCGGCAGAATCAACACCCGCGCCGAGGCGCAGGCGTGGCTGAAATGGGCCAACTACCAGCCGATCACGCTGCAGATCCCGGCCTCGACCCGGCTCGGCGCGCGCATGTTCCGGGCCAACATCGCCTTCGACGACCAGCCCTTCGACCGGCGCATGAGCAACCAGATCGACACGGTAACGGTCGACTCGATCGTGCGCTTCATCAAGCAGCGCGATCCGGACATGAAGGAAATCGCGCTGGCGGTTGACTGAGGGGATGGAGCAGGCCTCGACAAACCGTGGGATGCGGGACGCAGCTGCGCCAGGTAAATTTCCTATGAATCAATCCGCCAAAGCGGGCGTGAGGGGCTTGATCGCTTTGACGATGGCCTTACCGGCCAGAGTCTCGGCGATACGAAGGTCATACGCGCTTTGCAGATTCAACCAGCCTTGGGCCTCGCTACCGAAATAGCGCTCCAAGCGAAGGGCGGTATCAGCAGTTACGCCACGCTTGCCCTTGGTAATCTCGCTGAGACGTGAGTAGGGAACGTGCAAGGCCAGTGCCACTGCACGCACGCTTACGCCCATGGGCTTGATGTACTCTTCCACCAAGACCTCGCCGGGGTGGACAGGACGCATACCATTCTCAAACACGATGCACTCCGTTTCTGTTTGTTAGGTTTCGATTCTAGGCCGATTCAGTGCGGATCTTCGATCCGGACGTCATAAGGGCCGCTCTCCCTCCACTTCAAGCTCAGACGCCATTGATCGTTGATCCGCACAAGCCAAGCGCCGTCGTTTTCTGCGTCCATTAGACAGCTTCCGGCACGAGCGCAGGAATAACCTCGGTGGTGCTGATTCTCATGTAAAACGCACCGCATACGGGTACGTCACCAGGGTTTCCCACTTGTCGTCTACCGGCGCAGCCTAGTTCTCCATTTCGCAGCAGCAACAGCAGGGTACGCAAGCTTTCTACAAGCTGCCGGCCGGATGAGGGGGCGGCCAGAATGACTGCTCCCGCCCTTAATTCCTGCGTCACGGTACAGCTTTGTCACGTGGGCTTGTAGGCTGTCGCAGGCCTTGTAGTCGACCTGCTCACCGGCTTGATTGGTCCGGCGCTTGATATTGAGGTAGAATTTTTGCCCTTTTAGCGTCAGGATAAGCTTGCTGTCCGGGTCCAGCCGTGGCCGGTCTGAGTCGTTATCACTTTTCCGGCCAATTTTGGTTGATTTGGTTGATTAATAGCGGCATCGCAGTACAATGAAAACTCCCAAAGGAGGAATCATGACTACCAAAATTTCGGCCATGAAGCGCCCCGTAGCTGGCCAAAGCGCAAGTTCATGGCCTGTGCAGCCTGCCCGGATCGAGGCGCTTGCTCCAGCCAACATTGAGCAGGCAGCAGACTTGGGCGCCGGCTACGTCATCATCAAGCTGCGCCCGCAGGCGAAAAGACGCGAATTCATCGGCAAAGACGAAATTCAGAATGAAATACCCGTCATGACACGGGAAGGGCTTGTCGCGGCGCTCCACCGCGGCAACACATTGGCGGGCGTTAAGGAACTGATCAAGCGACCCGCTGAAAACGTGGCTTTCATGCGCAACATGGCAATGCAGGAACAGGAACGGCGCACCGAGCTGGCCGAGAGCGGCGCTCTGATCGCCGCGCAGGATCTGGCCGATCGCCTGAACGTGTCACCGCAGGCCGTCAGCAAGGCCCTCAAAGCCGGGCGGGTATTCGCGCTGGAGGGCGGTGGCGGCCGCCTTTTGTATCCAGCGTTCTACTCCGATGGCAAGGTGTCCCGGCGCGATCTGGAGAAGGTGACGCGCGCGTTGGGCGACATACCGGCGTCTAGCAAATGGCAGTTCTTTACCACTCCCAAGGCCTCCCTGAACGGAGTTACCCCGCTGCAGGCGTTGCAGCAGGGCGACCGGCAGGCGGTATTGGTAACGGCTGCCGGGTTCGTGGAACGCTAATTGACCGCCGTCCCGCTTGGCTCGCCGCCGCCGTCTTTAGCCACCGACGATAGCCTTCCCGTCATGCGGCTGGGTCGACGAACTTTGGTGAGGATTTCTAAATATGCTACCGGGGAACCTTACTTCGGTTGCTCGGGGGCGAATCGCTTTGACGCCCCGGGTTGCCTTGCTGGCGCACCGGAATTTCGCTCCTGCTACCTCGGGTTCTCGCTGGAGGTCGCCATTGCTGAATCGCTGCTGCATGACGAAATACCAGTCAATGGCCGGTTCCAGGTCAGCTATACCGCCTTGGAACGGCAGAGTGTTCACAGTTTTACTGGCTCGGCCCTGCGTTTGCTCGAACTAACAGGCGCAACGCTCAAGCGCCTGTCTGGACATGCCGACTTGGCTGGAACGGCCTCCTATGCCATCACTCAACAATGGTCACTATCGATTTTCGACAACCCTTTGAATTTCGACGGCTTCGTGTACATGTCGCGCCACCTCAACACTGAACGCGCAATGATCCTTTTCGATCGAGCGGCTGCTCGGCTGCATGCCAAACCATCCGTTCTCGCGCTTCCCGACACCCCGGGTTTTGCCGCGGCCGCGACCGCTTTTAATATCGTCGCCGCGTGAGCCGCATTCAAACGCGTCCCCAGGAAGTACCGCCACACGGCACCAAACTGCCAGCCCGCTAATACTCCCTTGGTTTGTATTGCCCGCCGCGGCCGAATCGACAATGATGGCGCCGCCCATCCGCAACGATCCAGGCCGCCGCGCCCCTCTCACCAGCCAAGGAAATCTGATATGAAACAAGCATTGTCCATCGCCCTGCTCGCCGCCGCCCTGACCATACCGTTTGCAGCGCAGGCGCAAAGCGCCTATGCCGGCGCCAGCGTCGGCGGCGTCGGCCTCAACATCGACTCCCACGACAAGACGTCGAGCGGCAACAATTTCGGCGGCAAGCTCTACGGCGGCTACCAGTTCAACCCGACCTTTGGCGTCGAAGCCGGCTATGCCATCCTGGGCGACCACGACGCCAGCGTCAACGGCGTCGACGGCGCGCATATCATGCCGTCCGCGCTGTATGTGGCCGGCACCGCCACGATGCCGGTGTCGGAGCAGTTCTCGGTGTTCGGCAAAGTCGGCGTGACCGCCAACCGCAACAGGTTCGAGCTGCCGGGCGGCATACAGACTTTGAAGTACCGGAATAATTCGCCCCTGTTCGGCGTTGGCGCCAGCTACAACTTTACGCCAACGCTGGCGCTGGTGGCCGAGTACGAGCACTTCGGCAAGGTACAAAGCGCCGACCGCACCACCATCAAGGCGCAAATGCTGTCGGCCGGCCTGCGCTACAAGTTCTAAACGACGAGGGCCGGGGGGGGGGGGGGGGGGGGGGGGGGGGGGGGGGGGGGGGGGGGGGGGGGGGGGGGGGGGGGGGGGGGGGGGGGGGGGGAGGGGTACGCTCGTTCTTGATGAGGTCGTGT